>JAEUHJ010000017.1 GCA_016795375.1 Verrucomicrobiaceae bacterium | reverse complement strand
GTTGCGACCTGGACGACGAGAACCACGAGCAAAAAAGCGACGTCCCAAATCCTACCAACTGCTCACCGCACCCCGCCACCAGTTCCAGGAAATCCCCCACCGCGAGCGCTACCGCGCCGTCGCTTAACCGAGTGCCATTCGGGACAGACACTTTATTTACAACCTGAAAAAAGAGTGGCAAATCGACCTGAAAAAGGGCATATTAAAGCATGACGGCAGAACGCAAAGAAGCACTGAACTCAGCGAGTGGCTTGGAGGACTTGGCGCGTATTCTCACGGGGTTGGAGTTACCACAGCTACGCGAGCGCTACTCACAGCACGAGCGATGGGGCGAGCGGGTCAGGTCTATGAACGAGGCTCAGTTCAGGAACTTCATCGCAGCGCGTCTCGACTCCTATCTGGACTAGAGAGCGAGCACGGCGCGACGCTTTACAGCGCACCCGCGCAGCCAGACAAACAGGCTCAAGCCCGCGAAATCCTATCCACCATGCCACCGATCTGGCGTGACGTGCTGCAAGACCAGTGGGCAGGGAAATCCATCGAGGACATCGCCGCCGCCCGTAATCTCTCGCTTGTCGCGGTGGGCAACATCCTGCGCATGGCGGGTGGCCGCTTCCAAATCCTCATGGATCGCGCTGCCACAAAGCCGACCGTTCAGGTTGAGGACGGACAGGTGAAAGCCGCAGGTGGCCGTCCTGACCTCGCGATGTCAGGAAACGCCGCCTTTGCAGCCATCGACCAGCGCCGCATGCGCCCCGAGGAAGTCACGCACGCGGAAATGCAGGAACTCGCCAACCGCCTGTTCGCCGCTGATCCCGTGGCCGCTGAAAGGCTCGTTGTGCGCTGGATGGACAGCGGGACGGTGGTTCTCGACAAAGACAGCCTGCCCACCAACCTGCGCCAGCTCGTCAACGAGGCCGAGGCACGCAACGCCAGCCAAATGTTGATGACGGCTGCCGCCAAGCTGCTCGTCACGAAAAAGGCGATGGAGGGCGGCAACACGACGCAGATTGCCCGCTTGATCGACCTACAGGAAAGGGTCAGGGGTCGATAGTTGACAGAACTGTTGTTTGATCGTCCTCGAATTCGCGAAGAACCAACGCCAGCCAGGTTACGCATTGCCATTGATCGAGCGTCCTGAGATCATCCGCAGCGGCATGCAGGCTCGTTTTTACCCGAAGCGGAACACGGCACGACGCAGAGCGGCAGCTACAGCGTGAGCACGCATTTGTTTCAAACGGGCACCAGCAACAGCCTGCCGATGCCGCTGGTGGGCGTGGATCCCAACGCGAACAACCTGCCGTGGGGTTTGAGCGCTCCGGCGGAGGATCCGGCGGGAAAAGGATGCCAAGCATTATGCAGCGCACTCCACAAAGTGCGTTACAAGTTTCTTCCATGAGCCTTGCTGTTCCCGACCAGGCGTGCTAAAAATCGACTCATTATGGCAAATGTCGTTGTTATTGATGATCATCCCCCTGTTTTGAAGCTGCTCTCCGCACTCTGCCAGTCGGAAGGGCATGAGGTGATGGCCTTTGACAATGGTCGCGCCGGTTTGGACGCCATCCGCGAACTGAGTCCCGAGGTCGCGTTGGTTGACCGCCGTCTCGGCGATGTGGACGGCCTTGAAATCCTTCGCGAAGCCCGTGAGGCATCGCCTGGCACGCGTTTTGTGATGGTTTCCGCCTGTTCGGAAACGCGCGACATCGTGACGGCGATCCGCCGTGGCGCCTGCGATTATGTGACAAAGCCCTTCCAGCCGGAGGAGATCACCGGCGCATTGGGCCGCGCCCTGGCCGAACCGCATGAGCCGCCGCCCGCGCCGCGCCAGAAGCTGATCATCATCTGTCCAAAAAAAGCGGCCTGACGCCGCGCTGCCGGCACGTCGCTGAAGTTTGAGGTTGGAAGTTCTCCTGCGCTGACGCATTTTTTGCCATGGAAAAACTCCGCCGTCTGTTGTTTGCCGCGCTCATCTTCATCCTGGCCGCGCTGTTGTTTTCGTGGTGGCGGCATGGCCGCGATGAATACGGCCTGCCCGGTCTGCTGCGCGGGGAGAGGCCGTCTGCGGCGAATCTCACCACGCCGGCGAAGTCGAAGCTGGAACTCGACGAGCTGCCGCTCATGAGCCGGTTGAACGACGAGTTCGCGAAACTTTCCGCGGCCGTGCTGCCCTCCGTCGTCAGCGTGACCACGAAGACCGTCCGGCCCGGGGAGATGCGCTGGCATCCCTTCTTCGGATTGATCGGGGAGCGTGCCCAGGTCGTTCCGGGGCTTGGATCGGGTGTGATCATCAGCAAGGAAGGTCATGTGGTCACGAATTTTCATGTCATCGAAGGCGTGGCGGAAATCCAGATCACCACCAATGACAACAAAAAATACCCGGTGCAGATTCTCGATGCCAGTCCTGAGCGGGACATCGCCCTGCTGAAGATCGACAGCCATCGCACGGATTTCCAGGCGCTGAAATTTGGCAACTCCGACGACGCCCGGGTCGGTCAGATCGTCTTCGCGGTGGGCAATCCCTTCGGCCTCAGCGGCACCGTCACGCAAGGCATCATCAGCGCGCGCGACCGTCATCTCAGCGACAGCCAGATGGACTACCTGCAGACCGACACCGTCATCAATCCTGGCAACTCCGGCGGCCCGCTGGTGAACATCCGCGGCGAGATCATCGGCGTGAATGTGGCTCTTTATCGCGGCGATGAAAGCGTGCGTGCCTGGCAGGGAGTGGGCCTGGCCGTCCCTTCCAACGAGGCGAAGATGGTCGTGGACAGAATCCTGGAGAAAATGCGCGAAGGAAGCCGGGCCGCAGGTGTCAACGGGGCGTCCGGCCGTGGTTACCTCGGCCTGGAGGTCAGCAGCGAACCGGTGAACATCGATCCGGTGTGGGGGACCGCGCGTCGCGGGGCCATGATCACCGACATCAGCCCTGAGTCTCCTGCCACCGAGGCCGGCCTGCGCACGGGAGACGTGGTGACCAAGTTTCAAGGCATGGCCTTCCGTTCCCCGAGAGATCTGCTGGACATCATCCGGGCCCAGCCGCCGGGCAGTGAGGTGAAACTCGAGGTCATCCGCAATAACAAGATGGGCGACATCATCGCCCGCCTCGGCAAACGGCCGGATGCCACGCCTTGATGGAAAGTTTGCGTGAAGCAATCCATCGTCAGTTTTGTGCAAAACTGCGGCAAAATTCACACGGCAAGCCAGGCAGTGTTTGCAGAAATGGTTTACATGCGTTACTCGATGAGATTGGCTCTCAATATCACACATGCTTCTGCCAGCCCTACCCCAACCTTATCGCGTGTGGCACTCCGCCACAGGAGAGGTCTCTGGCGACTGGCCGCACGCCGTCGTGCAGGATGCCTTCGTGGCGCATTTGAATTTTCAAGGAGAGGCGGAGTTGGAATGGTCTTCGGGCTCACGCTTGCTCCTGCGGTCTGAGACCCTCTGGTGGCTGCGCGTTTCGCACGGCGGCCTGCGCAAAGCCGTCCGGCGGCCAGGTGTGCAACGACATGAGTGCCTGACGTTGGTGTTTCCTGAAACCTGGCTCGCCTCGTTGTTGCGTAACATGCAGGGCGAGGTGCCTCCCCACTTCCAGCCGCTGCTGTTACCCCCCCACGCGTCATTTGCCACCCATCAGCGCCGCCTGACGGAGGAGGACCGCGGCTGGGCGCGCGGCTTCATGGCACCGCACATGTGCGAACAGGCGCGGCAGATGCTCGACAGCGCCCGCCTCGCGGAGTTTCTCGTACGCGAGGTCTTTTCCCAAGCCCCCGTCTTCCAGGAAACTCCGCTGTCACGGACGGAACGCGTCGCGCGGGAGCGTGTGGAAAAAGCCAAGACGTTTCTCCTTTCCCGACTGGACGAGCCTCCTGCCCTCGAAGAGCTGGCGCGTGCCGTCGGGTGCAGCGCCTACCACCTGAGCCGTGTCTTCACCCAGGTGGAAGGAATGCCTCTGTATCTCTGGGCGCGGAAGGCACGCATTGCCCGCGCGGCGGAACTCATCGCCAGCGGCCGCTGCAACGTGTCCGAGGCGGCGCTGGAGGTCGGCTACAAGAGCTTCTCCCACTTCAGCCGCGCCTTCTTGGAGGAGAAGGGTGTCCAGCCTTCGCGCTGGGTGCGCCATCTGAGCGGCGCGGGTGATTGCGTCCCCGCCAACGCGCAGTGACAAGGCCGCCGGGCATCACCTCACATCCAGGCACACCACGCTGCCGTCGTTGTTGCGGCACAAAATGCGGCCGTGGGCCAATACGGGCTGCACATAGCTTTTCCCGCCGAGCACCTGCACGCGGCTGAGGATGTCGATCTTGTCTGGTAATATCCTGGCCAGCACGAGCTCGCCTTTGCTGGTCAAAATGAGGGTGTGGCCATCATCGCAGAGCATGGCGCTGCCTTTGTCGATTTCCGCAGTCTCCCAGCGGGTGCTCCCGGTGGCGAGGTCGATGAGGCGGAGGTCATTCACGCCGCGTTTGGAATCGTTGAAGGCGAGGATGTGGCCTTGCACGGGGACGCCGCTTTGGAAGAGCAGTCCCACTTCACGCTCGCTCCACAGCTCGGTGAGGGCGGGCTCATCCCAGGCGAGCACGCGGCTGCCCATCGTGCCAGTGTGGGAGATGAAGATGAGGTCCCCGCTGCGCACGGGGGTGGCGCAGTTGCAAAAATCACGGGTGACGGTGGCGTGCCGGGCGAGGAGCCTGCCATCCGCCACGGCACGCAGCTCGAGTGCCTCACCTTTGAAGAGCACGAGCTGCTTGCCGGACACGAAGGGCGTGGCATAGCCCGCCTCGCCGCTGCCGGTCTGCCAGATTTTTTCGCCGGTGGTGGCATCGAGGCAGATGTTGGAGCCTGCTGCGCCGCCGACATCGAGATAAAGCCGCCCCTCATGCAATGCGGGACTGGTGGACCAGCCATAGACGGGCCGCTTGCCGCCGAAGTCCTTCAAAAAACTCTTCTGCCACTTCACCGCGCCGCTTGGCGCGTCGAGGCAGAGCAGATCGCCCTCGCGGCTGATGATGTAAACGCGTCCATCGGCCACACTCGGCGTGGTGGCGGGGCCGTAGGGCACGATGCTCATCTCGTGCGCCTTCGTCGGCACATCGAGGGTATGCTTCCACACCGGCTTGCCGGTTTCCAGATCGAGGCAGAAAACCGTGTCGTGATCCGCGCCGTCGTTTCCACTCGTGAAAACGCGGTCACCAGCCACGGCAAAGCTGGCGAGACCTTTACCCAGCTCCGCCTTCCAAAGCACCGGCGGGCCATCGGCGGGCCACTTCGTGTTCCACCCGGCTTCCGCCGTGGTGCCATCACCTCGCGGGCCTTGATAGCGGGGCCAGTCACTCTCGATTTTTTTTGTCGCTGCGGTGAAAACCGGCGCAGGGCTGGCTTTGCGAGTGCTGGCGGTTTTTTTGGCTTCTTCGGCCAAGGGGGCGGAATCCTTCGCGGGCAGCGCGATGACCTCCGGCGGGGCTTTGGTGCCCTCGCGACTTTCTCCGCCGATGGCGATGATTTTTCCAGCTCCGCCGCTGAGCAGGCGGTGGAAGTAACGCGGATGCGCCAGCTTCGCAATGCTCACCCAGGCCCCGCCGCGCAGCTCCAGCAGTACGCCGCTGACGCCGCTGGCGAAAACACGCCCTTCATGCGCCACGGCGGCGAAGCCGAAGCCGCCGATCTTGTCTGCCGGGAGCTGCGGGCCATCACTCCAGGTGCCGGTGGTAGTTTCGAGCACGGAGACGGCGGTGGTCACTTCTTCATCATCGGTCATGCCGCCGATGGCATAAATTTTCGTGCCGATGGCCTGCGCGGCGAGCGCACGGCGCTTGAATGGCTGGGGGTGGCTTTCCCACTTCGCATCGGCTTTGCCGAGGTCGAGCGTGAGATAAGTGTCATGCCAGACGGGGTCGGCCTCACCCTCCAGCCGCCAGCCACCGATGACATAGAGCTTTTCTCCGCAGACGATGCTGTCGTGGCTGCTGCGACGCTGCGGCAGCTTTGGCAGCGGGTGCCACTTTCCATCACTCACGCGGTAGAGTGCGGCGGTCTCGCTGGACCAGAGGTCTTGTTTTGCGCCTTTTTCATTCCGTGCGGCCATGCCGCCGATGCGGATGACACCGTCCGCCGCCACCACGAGGGAGGCACCCTGGGCAGGCTCATCTTTGAGCAGCGTCTCCCACTTTTCAGCGCCGGGTTTCCAGCGGAAGAGATCGCCATGCACCTCCTCGCGGTTGTACTTGTGCCGTTTGCCGCTGTGACCGCCGTAAAAATAGAGCGCGCCATCCTCCGTGCCCGCCGCGCCGAAGCTGGCGATGGCGATGGGCAGATCCGGTGGCGTGTCAGAAGCCGCCGGGGCGAGGGACGCGGCCAGCAGCAGAGTGAGGAGAAGAGGGACTTTCATGGAGGGCCTGCGATACTCCGTCGGCGGATCAATGCTTGCCTGGTCTTGCGCAAAATTTGCGGCGAAAATTTCAATCCATCGTCAGTCTGCGGCAAACGGCCCAAAGCAGAGCCTTTGTCTTTCAGGCACAGAAGGCGCCCATGAAACGCCTCTTTTGTCATCTCATCTTTGCCACAGTGCTTTCCCCGGCTGTTCCCTTCGCCCAGGAGGTTGCTGAAACGCCGGTGAAAACGAAAAAAAGCCCGGCTCCGGCCGCCGCCGGGCAGGTGATGCCGGAAATCGTCGTCGTCGCCACACGCAGCGCCCGCTCCGCCGCCGACATTCCGGCTTCGACGACCGTGCTGGACCAGGATGCCAGCGTTTTCTCCCTGGCGACGAGCATGCGTGACTACCAGCGCTACGAGCCCGGCGTGAGTCTGCCCTTCGGCGCGGGTGGTCTCGGCGCGGGTCGCAACTCGCGCGCCGGCACGCAGAGCATCAACATCCGCGGCCTGGACGGCAACCGCGTGCTCATGAACGTGGACGGCATCCGCCAGCCCGATGAATTCAACATGGGCGGCGCTTACAACGTGGGCCGTGACTTCATCGACGTGGACTCGGTGAAACAGGTGGAGGTGCTCAAAAACGCTGCGTCCTCGCTCTATGGCAGCGACGCCCTCGGCGGCGTGGTCTCCTTCACCACATTGGACCCCTCCGACCTGCTCGACCAGGCGGGCAAGGACTGGGCGGCGCGGCTGACGACACGTTTCGACAGCTCCGATGACAGTTGGGGCCACACACTGGCGACAGCACAGCGAACGGGGGACTTTGAGTGGCTGCTGCTCTACACGCGGCGCGACGGCAACGAAATGGACAACCGCGGCGACATCCAGCCCGATCCGAGCAGCTACAACGTGAACAACTGGCTGGGGAAAATGGTCTGGACACCCTCGGAACGTCACCGCTTCGAACTGACGGGCGAATACCTCGAACGCAGCAGCGACAACGACCTTGTCAGCTCCCGCCGCGTGCTCCCCGTGGGGCCGAGCACCTTCGTGGTGAACTCGCTGCTGCTCAATGACGACCTGCGGCGCATGCGTTTCAGCCTGGAGCATCAGTTTGACGCGGAAAACCTCGGCTGGTTTTTCGACCACCTCACCTGGAACCTGTACTACCAGAACTCGGAGACGCTGGAACTGCTCCTCGAGGACCGCGACCGCACGCTTCCCACTCCGCAGAACAGGCTGCGCATCCGCCATCACATTTACCGGCAGGATCATGTGGGCGCGAACTTCAATTTCACCAAGGAGCTCGACACCGGTTCGCTGCACCACTCGCTGGCCTGGGGCGCGGAGGTCGTCTCCTCCACCACGCGCCGCGTGCGTGACGCGCTGGAGTTCAACTTCACCACCGGCACGGCGACCAACGTCATCCTGCCGGACACATTTCCGCTCAAGGACATCCCGGACACGCGCACGACACGCGCCGGCGTCTATGTGCAGGATGAGATCGCCTGGGGCAGGGACCGGCGCCACCGCCTCACCCCCGGCGTGCGCTTCGAGTACTACGGCGTCAGTGCGAAGATGGACCAGCTCTACGCCAACGCCAGCGGTGCGCGCACGCCGCAGGATTTCAAACAGTTCGCCATCGCGCCGAAGCTCGCCTACCTCATCAAGCTCGACGAAGAGCACACCGCCTACTTTCAGTACTCGAACGGCTTCCGCAACCCCACCTCCGAGGAGCTCAACGGCACGATCACCAACGCCGCGTTCTTTTACCAGACCATCCCGAACCCCGGGCTGAAAAAGGAAACCAGCCACAGCTTCGAGCTGGGGCTGCGCAGAAAGGCGGAGCACGCCTCCTGGAACGCCGCCGCGTTCTACAACTACTACAGGGACTTCATCCAGACCTTCAGCCAGGTCGGCGGCGCCGGCGTGCCTGGAAATCCGACGATCTTCCAGAGCACCAACCTCTCCACCGCGGAAATTTACGGCCTTGAATTCAAGGGCGACACCGACCTGGCCTTCCTGAGCGAATCATTGGGAAATTTCAGCGTGTTCGGCAACGCCGCCTACA
Organism: Verrucomicrobiaceae bacterium; assembly: GCA_016795375.1. Classification (GTDB taxonomy): domain Bacteria; phylum Verrucomicrobiota; class Verrucomicrobiia; order Verrucomicrobiales; family Verrucomicrobiaceae; genus Prosthecobacter. The sequence continues at coordinate 46,362 of JAEUHJ010000017.1, read as the reverse complement.
TCCAGGGCTACGACGGCCAGAACAAACAGCCGCTGGCCAGCGTCGATCCCTTCAAGCTCGTCACAGGACTGCGTTTCCGCCGCGAGACATGGCAGGTGGAGCTCATCTCGACCTTCTTCTCACGGCAGAACCGCAGCTCCGCCGCGACCGCGGGCCTGCGCCAGTTCGAGGTGCCCAGCGCCTTCACACTCGACCTCGTCGGCCGCTGGCAGATCGCGAAAAACGTCACCCTCAACGCCGGCATCTACAACCTGACGAACACGAAGTACTGGCGGCACCAGGACGTGCGCGGCATCGACGCCGCGCGCGCCGACCTGGACCGCTTCACGCAGCCGGGCATCAGCGGACGTGTGGCGCTGACGGTGTTGTTTTGAGCTGCCGGCCAGGCGTGGATCACGCCGGACCGGACACATGACGGGCGGGGCGGGTGGTGTCGCCCCGCCCGTTTTTTTTCAACGTGGCAGCAGTACGGCTGGATCCCTGCCCCGGGCAGCGGTGACGTGCAGCTCGTTTTTATGAAAACGCAGCTCGACGCTGCCGTCGCTCCAGGTGTCGAACAGCGGGATGTGATGTGCTCCCGCGTGCCGTACGAGTGATCCCGGCAGCCTCGCCTCGGGCTGGCGTGCATCACTGCCGCAGATGATGACCCGTGGTGCTGCATGGAGCAGAAATTCGGTCGCGGGGGCGAGGTCATGCTCGTGCTGGCTGCGAATGAGCACGTCGCAGCGCAGGTCGGCGCCGCTGCTCACGAGTGTTTTCTCCGTCAGCCAGCCCGCGTCGCTCATCCACAGCACGCGCCAGGCGCCGAGGTGCAGCATCAGCACCATGGCGCGGTCATCGCCACGCGCGTTTTGGATTTCCTGCGAAGGATGCAGCACCTGAGCGGTGATTATGAACGCCGGATCATCGGAAAGAACCACGCGCTCATCGACCCGCAGCTTATGAAGCATGGCGGGGCGTGAATCCATCATCCTGCGCAGGGTGGAAAGGGAGGAGTCGCTCCCGCCCGGCTCCTGCGTGCTCGTGAAGATGCGCGGCGGGCCGAACGCATCGACGATCTTCTCCACCGCGCCGACATGCGCGGCATCGTTGTGGCTGAGGAACACGCCGGAGACCGAATTGACACCGTTGAAGCGCAGATATGGCCGCAACACACGGCGGAAGCCCTTCTCGTCGCCCGTGTCGAGCAGCCAGTGCCTGTCCGCGATGCGCAGATGGTTCGCGGCGGCTCCGTGGGGCAGCTCCAGCACACGCCACATGGCGGGCGTGTCGTTTCGCGGCATCTGAGGTTGGAGATGAAAGCTCGCGCCCGGCAGGCCGGCGAACCATGCCGCGCTGGCGACCATCGCCTTCGCCAGCGCCCAGTTGGCGTTGTTCAGGATGATCTGCACGCCGGTGAGATGCAGCACGGACGCGCACAGGCTCAGGCAGGTGGCACCCAGGCAGAGAAACGACAGCGGCACCAGCACGCAGTTCGCGATCACCGCCACCGGTGTCACCGACTGGAAATGGCCGAGGATGAACGGCAGGCTGCCGAGCCACGCGGCGGTGGAGACGCTCACATTTGCCGCGAACCAGCGGCGCAACTGGCTCGACGCGCGCTGCCTGAAACTGGCGAGCTGCGGCGGCAGGAAAGGATCCAGGCGCGTGAAAGGCAGCAGCCTCTCCAGCAACGGCGCAGAGCCGATGACGCTGAGCCACAGCACCACGAACGAGAGCTGGAAACCCGGCATGAAAAGCTGGTGGGTGTCCGCCGCCAGCAGCAGCAAGCCCGCCCCGCCCAGGCTGTTTTGCAGCGACGATTCACGATCCAGCGCCGGCGCCCCCACAAAAACAGCCACCATCAGCGCCGCCCGCGCCGCCGAGGGACGCCAGCCTGTGATGAACGCGTAGGCAAACACGATGCCGGTCATCAGCCACAGTGAAAGGTCGCGCCGCAGCCCGAGCTGCCGCAGCAGCGCCAGCGCGATCAAGCCCAGCAACGCCACATGCAGCCCGCTCACGGCGAAGACATGCAGCGTCCCGCTGTTGCGGAAGGCATCCTCGATGCCGTCATCCGCCTCCGCCGAAACGCCCAGCGCCATCGCCCGGATCACCGCCGCTGTTTCAGGATCGTCCTCCAGGTCCTGAGTGAGCTTTGCCCCGATCCAGCGCCGGCAATGCTCAGCCGCCTCCAAGAACGCGCACCAGGGCGTTTCGTGGTTGTCGGCAACACGACGCAGCGTCTCCGCCTCGAAACGCGCCACCCGTCCCGAGCGCAGCGCGTATTCCTGCGCGTCAAACGCGCCCGGATTCGACGAGGCACGCGGCAGGTAAACCTCTCCCCGCAGCTCGAACACGCCCGCGCCCGGAAAACGCGCTCCTGGCGGCAGCCGCACCAGCAGCACGGCCGTCTGCCGGCACACAAGGCCGCCTTCCGGGATCTTGATCTCCTCTGTCGTGCAGAGGGCATGCGCGCGTCCGTCTCCGGTCGTGTCAAAATCCGGCAGCAGGCTGCCAAGGATCGTGGCGGGCAGCGGCTTGTCCGCTTTTTGCAAAACCTGCCTCAATGGGTGGCCGAAGGTCTCGGCTGTCCTCGTGCTGTGAATGAAGGCAAACACCAGCGCCGCGCCCGGCAGCAGCAGCCATGAACGCCCTGATGACAGCGCCAGGGCCAGGACGGCTGCGGCCAAGGCCGCACACCACGCCGCTGGCAGGGCGGCAGCCGTCATCTCGGCCCCCAAAATGCCTCCTGCCGCCATCAGGGCCAGCGCCATCAGCGGATTTGCCCGTGTCCATGACCGCAGCATCGCACACATGGCTCCGGAGATCGTGGAAGGTCACATCACGCGACGGGAGCAGACCCGTCATCCGCCGCCTGCGCCTTCCCACGCTGCTCCATGATGAGCTTGTACTGCGCCTGCTCCAGCTCGCTGATCTTGTGGTGCGCGTTCGCGCTGTGCCGTGTGTTCGGGAAGTTGCCGACCACCTGCTCCAGCATGTCGTGCGCCGTCTCGAAGTCATGCAGATGGGTCAGATGCACGTCGGCGATGCGGAACATGAGGAAGGCGGCGTCATCCACCGGCCAGTCCTTGCTCTGCAGGTGCTCCTCCAGCGCCCGCAGCGCCGCATGCGGATCATGCAGGCGCTCCGCGTGGATCTTTGCGATTTCAGCCACCGGGAATGGATCGTCCGGCTTGTCATCCAGCATCTTCTCGTAATGGCTGATCGCCCCGGCGTAGTCACCCTGGGAGATGCAGGCCGCCGCCTTCGTCATCTCATCCTGCTCCACCTTCTCGCCAGAGGAGAACACCGCCTCTCCGAACGCATCGCCGATCCATGGAATGACAAATTTCACCATCAAGATGCCTCCGATGACCCCCATCACGATCACAAACACCAGTTTCATCCCGTCGTCGGCCCCTTTCACAGCGTTCCACAGCAGCATGACAATCAGGATGGCCAGCACGGCCAGGCAGAGGCGGATGATAAGTTCGCGGTTCATTATTCGGTAAAGTCCGCGACGCTACCAAACCGCCTTCCTCCCGCCAAGCGCGAAGTTCCTCCAATCCGCCAGATTCCGCGCTGCGGGCAGTTGTGACGCATGAAAACCGCGTCCTCCGCGTATGGACTGACATGCGCCTTGTCCCGGTCATCCTCCTCTGCGTCTCCCAGGCCCGCGCGGAACCTGACTGGGCTCTGGAAGGTGCCGCGGCATGGCAGGCGCGGGATTCGCAGGCGGAGTGGGTTTTCAACGACCGGCTCTGGATCGGCGGCGGGTGGTTTCAATCATTCGCGGAGCCTCCGCGCGATGTGTGGTCGTCGCAGGACGGCAAGGCGTGGACTTTGGTCGAAAAGAACGCGCCGTGGCTGCACAGCGATCTGCCGATGAACATCACCTTTGCCGACAAAATGTGGGTCATGGGCGGCTGGCACAAAGGAAGGCTGCCGGGACACTCAGCGAGCAACCAGGTGTGGTCATCAGCCGATGGCGCGAAGTGGGAGCAAGTCACTGCCAATGCTGGCTGGTCGCCACGGCTCGCGGCGGGGCTGGTGGAGCATCGAGGACGCATGTGGATGCTCGGCGGCATCGAGGACTACTACTTTGGCACCGAAAAGAGCCTCAAGAACGATGTGTGGTCTTCGGCAGACGGCAAAACGTGGAAGCAGGAGGCCGCGAATGCCGCGTGGTCGCCGCGTGCTTATCACCAAGCGGTTGTTTTGAACGACCGCATCTATGTGATGGGCGGGGGCAACTACACGCCGGCCTATCATGCGAAGAACGACGTATGGTCATCAAGCGACGGCGTGAACTGGACCTGTGAGACGGAATCCGCGCCATGGGGCGCGCGCTTGTGGTTCAGCACGACGGTGTATCGTGGCCGGATGTGGGTGCTGGGCGGCTGGTCGAAGGAGAAGGACAACTATGGCGATGTGTGGCACAGCGCGGATGGCAAAAACTGGCAACGCCTTGAAACCAAGACGTGTTGGAAGGCGCGGCACGAGCATTCGGTGTTCGTGTTTCAGGACAAGCTGTGGGTCGCTGGCGGTCATGCGCGGCCGCTGTCGGCTGAAGTGTGGTCGTTGAATCTGCCGGAGGATTGGAAGCCGTGACAAAAGCGGCGCGGAAAGGCTGTATTGACCTCATGCGCCCTTTCTTGATCCTGCTCGCAGTCCTCACCTCGTTGAACACCGCCCACGCTGAGCTCCGCGCGGGCGCGGCCACGTCGAACATCACGCCGGATCTGGGTGGCGAGGTGGTCGGCGGCTTCCTGCCGTTCCCTGCCACGCATATTCATGACGAGCTGCATGCGCGCTGCCTCGTGCTCGATGACGGCAAGACGAAGCTGGCACTGGTGGTGTGCGACCTGCTCGGCCTGCACCGCAGCGTTTCGGTGAAGGCGCGTGAGTTCATCGAAAAAGAGACCGGCATCCCGGCGGCGAATGTTCTCATCAGCGGCACGCACACGCATTCGGCGGTGAACGCGCTCGGCGGGCCGGTGAGGTTCTACTCCTCAGACCTGGAGCTGACGGACTATCAGAAATTCGTTGCGCGGCGCATCGCGGACGGTGTGCGGCGTGCGGCCACGCTGCTGCGGCCTGCGGAGATCGCGTTTGGCCGTGTGGACGTGCCGGAGCATGTGCATATCCGCCGCTGGTTCCTCAAGGAGGGGACGATGCCGCCGAATCCATTCGGCAAGATCGACAAGGTGAAGATGAATCCAGGCTCGGGAAACCCGAACCTCGTCAAGCCCGCCGCCGAGCCGGACCCCGTCGTCTCCTTCATCGCGTTGCGCGAGCCTGGCGGGCGCATGATCTCGGTCTATTCGGCTTATTCGCTGCATTACGTCGGCGGCGTGAACGGCGCGGACGTCTCCGCCGACTACTACGGTTATTACTGTGAGGCGTTGAAGCGCCTGCAGACCGGCGGCGGCGAATACCCGCCGTTTGTCGGTATCATGGCGAACGGGACGAGTGGCGACGCGAACAACATCAATTTCCGCGATCCGCAGCCGCGAAAGAAGCCGTATGAGCAGATGCGTTACGTTGCCGATGACGTGGCCGCAAAGGTGAACGAGGCCATGAAGAAGCTGACCTGGCAAAGCGAGGCGCCGCTGGCCTCGCGCTATCGCGAACTCGACGTGAAGTGGCGTGAAATACCCGGTGATCTCATCGCATGGGCGAAGGAAACCGAGGCGAAGACGCCACGCATCCAGGGCAAGGCCAACCTTCCGCTCGCCTATGCCGGGCGCGTCCAGCGCCTCGCGCAGGCCAGCCCGGAGACGAAGTATCCGACGCAGGTTTTCCGCATCGGCGACGTGTGCATCGGCTCCTCGCCCTGCGAGACGTTCGCCGAGACGGGCATGGAGTTCAAGAAGCGCAGCCCGTTCGCGAAGTCCTTCATGGTCGAGCTGTCGCACGGCTATTACGGCTACATGCCCACGCCGCGCCATTTCGAGCTCGGCGGCTACGAGACCTGGCCCGGCACGAATTATCTGGAGCCGCAGGCATCCGTGAAGCTGATGAACGCGCTGCTGGAGATGGCTGCGGAACTCAAGTGAACCATGAAATGTTTCTGCATCACCTTCTTTGGCCTCTGCGCCGCCGCCTCCGCCGCCTGGCAGGCAGGCGTGGCGAAGGCGGACATCACACCGGCCGAATCCGTGCCGCTGGCGGGTTATGGAGGCAAGACGCGCATGTCGCAACGCGTGGAGCATCCGATCTGGCTGAAGGCGCTGGCGCTGAAGGATGACTCGGGCGCGATTTCTGTGCTGGTCACTGCCGATCTTGTCGGTCTCAGCGACAAGATGATCGCGGTGATCGCGAAGAACGCGCTGGAGGAGCATCGCGTGCCGAGAGAGCGGCTGATCCTGAACACGTCGCACAATCATTCGTGCCCAGTCACGGAGGATGTGTTGTGGCTCTATTATGAATTCACGCCGGAGGAGGCCGCGGTGAAGGATCGCTACACGCAGATGGTGTATGCGAAGTATGATGAGGTCATCGGCAAGGCGATTGCGAATCTCGCGCCCGCAGAACTTGCGTTTGAGCAAGGGCTGGCCGGCGTGGCGGTGAACCGGCGGCGTTCACGCGGCGCGGAGAGCCGCGCGTTTGGCGGGCAGGTCGATCAGGATGTGCCGGTGATCACGATGAAGACCGGAACCGACCCCAAGGCCATCGTGTTCGGTTATTCCTGCCATACGACGGCGCTCGGCGGTCTGAGCATCAATGGCGACTACGCGGGCTTTGCGCAGTTGGAGCTGGAGAAGTCATTTCCCGGCTGCGTGGCGATGTTTGTGCAGAATTGCGGCGGCGATGCGAATCCGCTGCCACGCATCCGAGGCAAGGACATGGAGGCGACAGAGCTGGCAGGCATGTATGGCAAAGTGCTGGCCGAATCCGTGCGCCAGGTCGTCGCAGGCACGATGAAACCGCTCGGCGGGCCTCTGCGTGCCGCGATGGGCGGGACGGAACTGGAGTTGCAGCCGGGCATCCCGCTCGATGAATTGAAGCAACGCGTCCCGAACCTCACCGGCATGCCGAAACGCGAGTTCGAGCACTTCATCCGCCAGTACGAGACGCTCGGTTCGCCGCCGGATCGCGTGAAGTATCCGGTGCAGGTGTGGCAGTTCGGCCCGGATCTCACCTTCATCGCGCTGACAGGCGAGACGGTGGTGGATTACTCGCTGAAGTTCAAATCAACCTACGGCTGGAACAACACCTGGGTCTGCGGCTACAACAACGATCTCACGAGCTATGTGCCCAGCCTGCGCGTGCTGAAAGAAGGTGGCTACGAAGGTGTGACCGGCATGTTTGAATACGGTCATCGCGCGCCCTACACGGAAACGGTGGAGGAGCGGATCACAACCAAGGTCGATGAGCTGGTGAAGAAGGCGAAGTGATTACTTCCCCACGACCGGAGCCGTCTGCTCCGGTGTCACGCGTCCGCCGGGCAGCTCCATGATCTTGATGTTACGGAAATGGATCTCCGCACCCTCGGATTCGAGGCAGAGGTAGCCTTTGCGCACGGTGGATTGGCTGATGCCGTTCACAAATTTGCCGTTGATCGAGAGCTTCACCGTCCCATCGACGCACACGACATCATAGGTGTTCCATTCGCCTTTTCCTTTGCAGCGCATTTCATACGACATGCTGCGGCGCCCGCGTGGATTGTCGGGAATGCCTTCGAGGCCGTTCGCACCAAAGAGTTCGCCTGAAACGAATCCAGGATGATTCGGCTGGCCGTCCTTGGTCGGGTGCAGCTTGGGCCATTCGAGTTCGAGCATCTGCACCTCCATGCCTTTCGGCAGCGGACGATCCGCTGGCGTGCTGCCCTCGCTCCACACGAAGACGCCACTGTTGCCGCCTGCCTGCATGTGACGCCATTCGATGTGCAGGATGAAGTTCTCGTATTGTTTCTCGCTGCGCATGACGCCGATGGGCAGGCCTTTGCACACGAGCAGGCCGTCTTTGACGCTCCAGGTCTCCTTGCTCGTGTTCACATCCACCCAGCCGGTGAGATCCTTGCCGTTGAAGAGATCGCGCCACTGCGGCACGTCCTCGGCGAGAGCGGTGGTAGCGAGAAGGATGGAGATGAGGAGTGGTTTCATGAGTCGGGTGGGTTGGCAGCAAAAATTGGGCAGGGTCGTAATCTCAAAATCATTCCGCGATTGTGACCACCAAATACGTCCTCTTGCCTGACTTTTCGATGGGGCCGGGCAGCAACGCGCTCTGGCCTTCGGCGAGATTCAGCGATGGTGAACTCGTCCAAGCCGAGAGAATGGGATAAGGGTTCCCGCCGAACTCCTCCTCGCCCACGATGCGCGAAATCGTGAGATCAGTCTCGATATGAATGCGGCCTGACGGTGTGAGGACAGGGCAAAGCCAAAGTATTGTGCCGACGGGAGCGTATTGAATATCAGTCGCTGTGGAGGCAGCTACGTCGGCAGCCTTCCTGGACTGCGAGGAGGCGATCATGGGCTGATTGACCACGCTGCGAATCGTCATCGCATGCCCCGCGCGGCCAGCCATCCGCGGGTAAGAAATGGTTTGGGTGCGTTGATCGCGCATGATCGAGCGAAGGAATGTGTTCAACTCGCCTGAAGACAGAATGCGGGCCGTACATCCCCCGGCCACGGCATGCGCCGGTTCAATTTCCGACTCGATGAACTTGATCTCCACCTTGATCACCCCTCCGCCTACCCGGCCATGCTTCCTAGCCTGGTCCTCGAGTTGTTGTGCCATCCTAATTGATTCCTTGCCGGGACTGCTTGAGTCACTGCGCATCATGGCTGAAAATCGCTTCTGCACTCGCGGCCACTCGTTGGGAGTCGTGTGGATGATCTCTCCATTCAAGTAGGGAGCAGCCTTGGAGCTGCCTCGAAAGGCGCACCCGGCCATCGTGACTGAGGTCATCACGGCGAGGAACCCAAAAATGGTCTGACGATGCCACATTGTTGTGCGTGTCGCGTCAAAGTAGAGGAGGAGGCTTTTCATCGATTGGAGGCAAGTTGGTGTAAACAGACCCGTCTGTAACGAGGCGAGGTTCGCCAATCACAGCGGTTTCATGGTGTGCTTCTCACAGCGCGTCCTGGAAGGGCATCTTTCACGAGTTCGCCATCCCGCACGACAAAAACGCCGCCCACAATGACCTGCGAAACGCCCGCTGAGGGCGTGGTGGGTGCCTCAAACGTGGCGCGATCGATGATTTTGGCCGCGTCAAAGACGGTGATGTCCGCGTCAGCGCCGACAGCGATGCGGCCTTTGTTTTTCATCATCGGCACATGCCCTTCGAGACGCCTGGCGGGCAGGATGGTCATCTTCGCCAGCGCATCCATCAGTGGCAGCAGCTTCTTGTCGCGGCAGTAATGGCCGAGCACTCGCGCATAGGTGCCCGCGCCGCGCGGATGGCCTCTGCCATCGACAAAAGGCACGCCATCACTCGCGATCATCACGCCGGGATGCGCGATGGCTTTTTCGACGTTCGCATCCTTCATCATGTGCATGATGACCCAGCCGCCCTGCTTCCGATACTGCTCGAAAGTCTCCTTCGTGAGCCGTTCGCCCGTCGCCACCCAGGTGATGTCGCCGTAGGTGATGCGCAGATTGTCCTGCCAGCCCGGATTAAACATGGCGGACTCCAGCATCGTGGATGCGGCGGTGTAGGGATAGACCTCCGTGGTGAGGTCCATGCCTGCGGCGCGGGATTCGTCGATCAACCTCAGCACCTCCGGCATGTCTCCGATGGCGCTGCTGCCGATGTGTACGATGTGAAGTGACACACCGGACTTTTTCGCCGCCTCGATGGCCTCGCGGATCGGCGCGATGCCAAAGGCACGAGTGTGGACGAAGACGGGGGCCTTCCGCTCTGCCGCGATGCGGAACAGCGCCTCGATTTCCTCCGTCGTTGCCGCCGGCGTGTAATTGATGCCGAAGCCGACGCCCAGCGCACCGTCATCGAGCCCCTCGCGGATCGCCGCGCTCATGCTCTGCATTTCTGCCTCGCTCGCGACCTTGTTCGCGCCCGCAGGATTCGGCCCTAGCTGCGCCAGTCGTGACCTCCCACCGCCCCACTGGCCCAGACGCATCTCGGGATGAAAGGCGGCAAAGCGCACCGTGATGTGCCCGACCGTCGCCCCATAGTGAATGGGTGCCTTTCCTTCACGCGAGGCATACCACGAGGCCACGGGATACACGCCGCCTTCGAGTTCGAGCGCCGTCGTGACGCCATCCTGCGCCTTGATTTGCAAATCAGAAGTCGTCTGACCGTGCGCGTGCAGGTCGATGAATCCCGGCGCGACGACGAGTCCGGCCGCATCGACGGCCTTTTCGCCCGTGAGCGGTGTTTCGGAGATCGCGCTGATTTTTCCGCCGGTGATGCCGATGTGGCGCACAGCGTCGAGATTCGTCGCCGGGTCCATGACGCGGCCATTGGCGATTACGAGATCGTGGGCAAAGCTGGAAGAAGCCGCGAGCAGCGCGGTGACAAGGAGATGCGGCAGAGCCTTCATGCTGCTGAAATACTTCGCGTGAGACGGATAAGCAAGACTGCGTAAAAGTGGAAACCTGTCGCTTGAACCGGATCAAAGCTGCGTGACGCCACTTCTGCCGCGCCCGTATGAATCGCCCGCCATCCGCGTTTGGAATGTCATGATAGGTCGCCTCTGCTCCGCCCTCCTGCTCATTTCCCTGCCTGCCGCCGCAGCCGAAGAGGATTTGAATGCCCCGCCACTGGTGACAGCGAAGGCGTGGGCCATCGCGGAGGGCGGCAGCGGCAAACTGCTGTGGGGTGGCCATGCGGAGGTGTGCAGCAAGTCCGCCAGCACCACGAAGATGATGTGCGCCTTCACCGTGCTCAAACTCGCCGAGTCCGATCCCGCCGTGCTGGCCGAAACCATCACCTACTCGAAGCTGGCGGGCAGCACCGCAGGCTCCACCTCCGAAGTGAAAACGGGAGAGAGCCTCAGCGTCAGAGATGCTCTCTATGCCCTCCTCCTGCCTTCTGGCAATGACGCGGGCAATGCGCTGGCGGAGCATTTCAACAAACAGTTCGCTCCGCCGGACGCCGCCCTGCTCAAGCTCGGCCTCTCGAACCCCGCGCTCGCCTCTCGCGTCAACTTCATCGCTGAAATGAACCGCCACGCCCGCGCCATCGGCATGACGGACACGGTTTATCGCGCCTCGTTCGGAGACGGCGGCAAGGCGGAGGACCGCACCACCACCGCGCGGGATCTCTGCCTGCTGGCCGCCACGGCGATGAAAAACCCCGTCTTCCGTGAAATGGTGGCCACGCAGCAGCTTGAAGGCAGCATCACCAAGACCGACGGCAGCACGCGAAAGCAGAAGTGGGAGAACACGAATCCACTCCTCAAGCTGGACCTCGGCTACGATGGCATCAAGACCGGCATGACCAACCAGGCGGGTCACTGCCTCGTCGCCAGCGGGCATCGAGGGAGTGATCACCTCATCGTCGCGGTGCTGGGCTGCGTGGATGAGGCCGCCCGCAGCGCCGACATCCGCAATCTCTTCCGCTGGGCCTGGCGGATGCGCGGGAAATAGCCGCGATGCGACGATGGCTCTATTTTCGCCGCCACATCATTCCACCAGCGGCTCATTCTGATTCTCGCTGACGGCTGGTTTTGGCGCGGAACCAGCAGCAAAGGGTGATTGCGGACGTTTCTTCGAGAACATTCACGCCCTCTTCATGAAGCGAGTCTTCCTTGCCCTTGTTCCTTTTGCCCTGCCGCTTCACGCGCAGGAAAAACATCCGCCGCTGCATCGCCTCACCTGGGACGAGTATGCGGCCACGCTGGCACATTGGCGGAAGACTTGTCCAAAAGCCGCCGCGCTGGAGACACGCGGGATGAGCGGGCGGAACATGCCGGTGTTTTTGCTCAAGATCACGGACCCGGCGGTGAAAACCACGGACAAACAGGCGTGCCTCGTCACCACGCTGCACAGCGGGCCGGAACGCACCGGCACGACGGGGGCGATGGCCTTCGCGGAATGGTGCCTGAGCGACGATCCGCTCGCGGTCGAGACGCGAAAGCGGCAGATCGTGCTCATCATGCCGTGCGTGAACCCGCTGGCGATGTCTCACACGGACCGCTTTCGCAACGAGCACGGTGTGGACCCTTACACAGGCGGCGGACGCGTGGGGAAAATCTGGGACGTGAAATCTTTGACGATCCGCCAACCGGAGCAGGCACCGGAACTCGCGGCGATGCTCTTCGTGATCGACGAATACCAGCCGGAGGTGCATGCGGACCTGCACGGCACCGGTTTGCAGGAGTATGCGCCGGATCAGCCAGGCCCGCGAGTGGAACATCGACAAAACACGCATCGCAGCCAGCGGCGTGAGCGCGGGAGGCTGTTCATCGCTGTGGCTCGCGATGCATGACGACATGGCGGATGCGAAGATCACCGATCCCATCGCCCGTGAGTCCACGCGGGTGCTTTTCACCGTGACGAAGGCCCCGCAGCCCTCGCTCGATCCAAAACAACTCGTCGAATGGATTCCGAACAGTGAATACGGCGGGCATGCCTTCGGCTACCTCGGCAAAACGCGGAAGGAAACCTTCGCGCCCTTCCTCACGAACCGGGAGAAGCACCTCACTGACCTCCATGAATGGTCGCCCATGTCCCACGCCGGCGCCGATGATCCTCCGGCGATCATTTTGACCACCAAAGAAGACAAACCACCCGTCAAAGGCGAGCCGCAGAAAGACCCAGCGCACAGCGCTGTGCTCGGCTTGATGCTGCAAAGCGTGCTTGAGCCTCTCGGCGTGAAGTGCGAGGTGCGTCATCCGCTGGATGACGGCCGGCTGCGCGCCTACTACCGCGGCAAGGCCGTGGCAAACCGCGACGGCAGCGAGGAAGAACTGACCTGCTGCGCGGAATCCGCCGACGAACGCGCCTGGAACAAGCCGGAGCCGGGCATCCATGAGGTGCCGGGCACGCGCAAGAACACACTGCCACCTCCACATCAACGCCTCACTTGAGCCGGACCGCCTGCTTCAGCTCGCCGGTGGATTTCAGGAGGCGGCCTTCTTTGTCGTAGAATTCGAAGGTGAAATCGCCGGTGCCGAGCAGCTTGTTCACATCGGTGTGCTGATGGAACACGTCTTTGATCTCGGCCGCCTTCACGCCCTTCGCGTCATAAAAAACGGCGCGCACATTGTCCGTGGTGCCGCACACACGCTGGAGCTTTGGCAGCTTGTCCTTGCCGTTGGCGATCCAGGCCGGGTCCGCCGCGGTCTGTGCCTTCCGCACCCGTTTACCGGGCGGAATCACATGCATCTGTGCCTTCGCCCCGGCTGGGGTTTGCGTGGGCTTTGGGGGTTCTTCAGCACGCAGGCTGCCTGCTGCCACGAGAATGAGGATGGGGAGGATTTTCATCGGAGTCGCAGGTTATTTGATTTTGACCACGTCCGGCACCTTCATCGTCATCGGCAGGCGCTGGCCGTCCTTGCCGAGGAAATGGATGCGAAACTCGCCGCTGCCGAGTTTTTCATTGAGGTCGGTGCGTTTGTGGAAGGCATCCTCCACGACGAGCAGCTCTTTGTTGTCCTTCACATCATAGACCACCAGCCGCACGGGCTCCTCGGTGGCCAGCAGCCGCTCCAACTTGGCGAACTTGCTTTTGCCGTTGATGAGCAGCGCGGACTCGCCGGGCTTGAGCGCCTGCGCGGCGGCGACTTGGGCCTTCATCCGCGCTTCAGGCTCAGGCACGGGCTTGTCACTGATCGTGGCCGCGCCGGCTTTCGTAAACCAGGTCTTCGCAAAGGCATCATGGCTCCAGAAGTCGCACAACTCCTTCGCCACGCGTTGCTGGCCGGCCTCGCTGAGATGGATGCCATCCGCCACCTGCATGTCCGGCGTCCAGCGGTAGCCATCGGCGCGCGGTTTGTCACCATTCGTCCAAAAATAGCCTGCCCACGCCGCCAGCGGTGCCGCGTCTTTGCCGTTGTCAGCGGATTCGACGAGCCATTTCACCGCCCAGCCGACGTGGTAGGGCCGCGGCTCGGCGTGCTTGGACTTGCCTTCTCCTTCCGGCATGAAGGCGGTGGTGTGGCGTGCGCTGTGGTAGCAGAGCTGAGCATTGGGAAAATGCCTGGCGATCAGCTTCATCTGTGCCGCCAGAGATGCCTGCAAGCGCTGCGCACGACCGGGGAAATCATCGCGCTGATCCCGCAAATCATCGCTCTGAAACCAGACCACCTGCACCTGCGCGGGAGTGACACCCTGCGCGGTGAGTGCCTGCAACGCCTTCGCCCAATAGCGCTCATCCGCCATCTTGTTCACGTCCGCGCCGCCGACGGCGCAGTTCACGAACTTCACCGCCGGGTGGATGCCCGCTGTTTGTGCGCCGCTTTGTTCGAGCTGCGCAAAAACCTGCCTGCAAACCGACGCGCCCAAGCCTGCGATGACGATGCCGCCCTTCGGCGCGGGCTTTCCCTCCGCATCCAGCGGCTGAATGCGCGCGCCGCGTGCCTTCAAAGCCTCCGCATGCGCACCCTGCGGCTCGTTCTTGCCACCGGCATACAGCCCGCCTTTGAATCCGTGGAACTCACCGCCGCCCAGTTCGTTCAGTGGCACGAGTGAGGTGTTTTCTGCGGCAAGGACGAAAGTTGAGCACAGGATGGAGAGAGCGATGGCTTTCATGATGCCGCTCAAACCAGCGGCACACACAAAAGTTTCCGGCACTGCCGCGGCCGCCTCACTTCACCGCGCTCAAAATCACCCCGTGCCGCCGTGACGCAGCGCCGCAGCCCGGCGAAGACCTGCGCGGCCTTGGTGCGCAGCGTTTCGCCTTTCGTGGCTTCAAAACGATCACACAGCACGCTCAGCATCGCGCCGCCGAGGATCGCGCCGTCCTCCATGCCGGTGCTGTGGCCGCAGGGATTCGGGAACTGCCGCCGCACCTCCGCCGCCGTGGGCAGATGCGCCTGTTCCTTGCCTTTTTCATAGCTGCTGAGGTAATCGCCAAACGTCTGCACCTGCGGCAGGTAAAACCGCGCCCACGCGACCTCCCACGCCTGCTCGATGTTTTGCGCAGGGACGAGCGCGAGGGGCGAGGAGAAACAGACAGACGATGACGAACTTCTTCATGGAGGAGGACACACATGCAGCGCGAAGAAGGCAAAGCCATGACGAAACGGCTCGCGGGCAACACTTGTTTGCCCGACGAAAGCATGCTGTTTCCGCGTAGCACGGGTTTTCCAGCCTGTGGCAATCTTCAGGTGCTGGAATCAGCCGGGCGGGCGGGAAAATAGGAAGCCGGAAACAGACAGGAATGTCCGTGCCACGGGCTAGGGCGGTGCATCTGCTCACGGCTTCGCCACACCGTCTCGTGCCAATGCCTTGATCTCCATTTCTTCAAGGGCGCGGCGGTAGAGGCGGACGTCGCTGAGGCTGCCGTGGAAAAAATCGCCGGGGCCGGAACCGATTTTCAAAGGCTGGTCATTGTCGAGATCGAAGGCGGCGGGGTCGAAGGGTGCTGATTCGGCGGCGGGTGTGCCGTCCACGAAGAGGCGCAGGCGGTTTCCGGCACGCATGGCGGTGATGTGATGCCAGCCGGGTGCCAGCTCGCGGTCGTGCGTGACGCAGGCGCCGGCTTCGAGCGAGTGGATTCGGCCGGATGGCAGCGTGGAGGCAAACAACCGGCCCTGATGCTGCGCCATCGTCCAGACGCGGCGGTATTTCACCTCCGGCGTGTGATCGAGCTGCGCGGTGTGCGTCCACGTCGTGCCACCGTCGTAGCGATAGACCTGCGCCAGCGGCAGGGTGCCGGTGTAGAGCATGCCGTTGTGCAGCACGGTGCCCATCGTTTCCTTTTCCTCGCCGCTTTGCCCAAGGTCCTGCCAGGTGTCGTCAGGCGAGAGGCGGTACACGCGACCGCTGGGCCAGGTGCTGACGCAGAGCCCGCCGCCGAGGACAGCCATGCCGTAGGTCTGCGTGTTGTCCCCCAGGGGCGGATACGAGTGCCAGGCCTTGCCATCGAAACGAAACACGAGTCCGGCATCATAACAGCCCGCCCAGAGGGAGCCGTTGAAGAGACCGAGCGCCACGGCGCGCTTGTCCTGCGGTGCGGGCAGCGCCTCCCACTCGATGCCGCCCTGGTAGCGGAAGAAGCCGGCGGGTTTGTAAAGCGAGGTGGCGTGAAGACGGCCACCGAAAACGACCATGCCGCCGATGGCCTCGACGCCGGACAACTGGCCGCAATCCGTCCAGCGGCTGCCGCCTTCGTAGCGAAACACTTTGCCACCGAGGATTTGATTTTCCGACTCCGGCTGCGCGGAGCCGCTGACGCGATATTTCCCCGTCCCGGCATAAAGACGGCCCTCGAACGCGGCGAGCGAACACACGGCGTTGCTGCCATCCGGCGCGCCGCAGTCGCTCCACTTTCCGGGGCCGTCGTAGCGATAGACGCGGCCGGATTCACCCGAACCCGGCTCGCAAGTGCCCGCGTAGAGCACACCGTCATGCGTGGCGAGCGAGAAGGCGCAGAGAGCCTTGCCGGGGCGGCCTTCATCCCGCCAGCGCGGCTGTGTGCCGCTGTCGATGCCGAACTGGAGCTGGCGGTGGTTTGCCTGGCTCCAGGCCACGCCGGTGTTGTTGCGCAGGCAGAGGGTGAAGCCGTTGCGCCGCTGCGGATCGAACTTGCCGATGATCTCGCCGAGGTCGTCATCCACCTTCTCCGTCGTGTGCAGCCACAGCGCGATGGAGAAATCTCCGCGTCCGGTTTGCAGCGCCGCCGCGTGAGGCACGGAGATGAAGTCATCGCGCCCATCGAAGCGCGCCGCGCCCGCTTTCGTGCCCGTGCGGCCACTCGCTGACAAATCAGCGCCGTGGTTCTCGCCATCATGTCCATGCCCCGTCGCGTCCTTCGCATCTCCGGCGAGCTTCCAGCGGACGACCAAGTCCGCGCCCTCCGGCGAGCACGCGGGCAGCAGGACGGCCAGCAACGTCAGGCAGGCATGGAAAAATCCGGCTGCGATGCCGCTCGTTTTATTTCCATGCTGTGTCGCGGCCATCGCGCCGGTGCGGTGTGGTGCTTTCATGAGGTGAGCATCTACGGAGTGAGGGTTGAGCTTTGTCATTTTGATTTTCCTCTGCGTGAGCACGCTTCACGGCTCCGCACGATAAACGCTCGCAGGCAGCGTGGGGAGGCCGCTCACGGTCGCGGAATGCGGTGGATGGTTTTCGTGAGTCTTTTCGCCAAAATTCACCGTGATGATGATCTCGCTGTTGTTTGTGCGAAACGTCGTTCTTTGCACGAGCCGGTCGGCGCTCAGGCAGGAATGGCCGGTCAGCGGAGCCGTCGCCAGCTCACGATGCAGCGGCCCCCAGAAGGCGAGATGTCTCAAGATGCCCGCGCGGCGTTTCGGCCAGCTTTCGCGGTTCAGATGATACAGCGGCGGCACCTGGTGGAGGATTTCCAGCAGCTCGCGGGTGGCTTTGACATCGGCGAATTTCAAAGAATCAAAGCTCCAGTGATGTGTGGTGATCACTTCATCCCCCAACGCGGCGCGGTAGAGCGGGATGCGCACGGCGGGATCGAAATACGGCGTCATCAGCGCGGGCGGGGCCGGCACGGGCTTGAAGAAGGCCTCCGGCGCATCCGGCGGCCAGTGGCGTCCGAGATAGGAGGGGCTCCGCGGATCGCGAAAAGAGGGATCGAGATGCCCGAGGTAGGGCGTGTGGACGCCGTGGCCGAAATGGATCACATCCGCGAAGAGCACCGAGCCGCCCTCACTGCCGACGACCATGCCGTGCGCCGACTCCAGCCAGGCGAGCCGCCGCCGGCGTGCGGCGATGTCCTCGACACGCGTGGCCGGGTGAGTGGGGCTGTAGTCCTCAAAGCACTCCGCCGTGGCATCGCAATCGATGAACCAGGCCGAGTAAGGGACTTCGCGCGCGATGCGATTCACCCGCGCCTGCATGTAGGGCCACGCAGCCTGCGGGGAGAAATGATAGCCGCGTTTTTTGAAGCCCTCATCACCCGAGCCATCGGCGCGGATGATCCGCCCCTCCTCGTAGGCCGCACGGTCGAACTGCGCGGTCTCCCAGGTCTCATCCGCATCGGCATCTGGTGAATGCACGGAATGATACGAGTCATAAGGGCCGAGCAGATAGCCCAGCTCCTCCGCCTTTTTCACGACATCAGGCCGGAAGGAGCGGCCATGCAAATCACTCAACACCAGCAAGGCCCGCTGAATGCCGGACTCGTGCAGCGAATCCAGCAGCGGCAGGGACATCCCATCTCCCCAGGACTGTGGTGAATGGAGATAGGCCGCGAAGGCTGCCGCCAGCGCTTGTTGATTGCGGCGGATGACCTCCGCATCTGGCAGCGCGGCATCATGATGGAGCAATCCACGCTCCGTGAGTGCCGCATCGAGCGCCCCGGCCACCTCCACGGTCAGGTAATCCACCGGCCATTCAGCAGCGGCCAGCTCATGCAGGGCCGCGCGTTGCTTCACCGAGAAAAAGGTCACGAGCCTCGCCCCCAGGCTGCCGGGCGCGGCATCGCGCAATGCTTTGGCAAAGGCCACCCACTTGCCCTTCGGCACATCGTGCCGGCTGAACAGCGCCGGGCCCCAAAGATAAAAATGCGGCGCGCCCGGCAAGCGCTCCACCTTCGGCAAATCGGCGATTTTTTGCGTCAGCAACCGAAGGCGAGGGATGGCGCCGCAGTCCGCCGCACTGCGCCGCCATTCACGGAAGCCACGAGCCACCTCCAGCGCATCCGCCGGACGCCGCTGCACCACGATCTCCGCAGGCGCGGCTCGCCCCCGCCCCTTCGCTGCGGAGAAGCGGATGCCGAGGCGGTGCGTGACAATGAGTTCCGCATCATGCGGCCAGGGGACGATGACGACGACTTGTGCATCACCGAAACGCAGCCCCAGCACGGGCAGCTCCGAGATGGACCACGGCGAGCCACGTTGGAGCATCCGCATGAGGTCAGCGCGTGCCGCATCCACCACGATGCCGGCCGAGATGGGCAGAACAAAGCTGTCCGCGCCATCGGGCAGCCACCAGATGAACGGCCCCGCCTCCCCGACCTCCGCCTTGAACGACACACGGCTCGTGGAAATCTCCTCCAGCGTGAGCGTGCGCTCCTGGGCGGGTGCAGCACCTGCCGCCAGGCAGACACAACCCAGCCACCCAGCGCAGACCGAAAGCAACGATGGGATCAAGGTGAGTTTCATGCGCTTGGTTTCAGGGTCGTGGGCGAAAAGGAAAACAGGCTCGTCTCGTTGATTCGCGGCTGCTTTTCTCACAACTCGTGGGATCTGCAACCGCCACTTCTTCCACCAGCCCTCACTGATGTCCCACGCCCGCACCGCCTTGCCTGCTTGTTTTTCTCTCCTGCTGCTGTCCGCGGCAGCTCTCGCTCAAACAAAGGCCGCGCCTGCTGCGGCGGTGCCGCCCTCACTGGTGCCTGCGGAGCTGATCCCGGCGGCTCCCGCGCGGTCGGCGGAGGAGGAGTCGCAGACGTTTCAGGTCGCGCCCGGTTTCCGCGTGGAGCTGGCGGCGTGTGAGCCGCTGGTGAGTGATCCCATCTTTGCGCAGTTCGGCGCTGACGGCCGTCTGTGGGTGGTTGAGATGCGTGGCTACATGCCGGACATCGCGGGGAACCATGAGGATGCGCCGGTGGGCCGCATCGTGACGCTCGCGGACAGCGATGACGACGGTCGTTTTGACAAGAGCACGGTCTTCCTCGATGGCCTCATCATGCCGCGCACCGTGCTGCCCGTCGGCGACGGCGCGCTCGTCAGTGCGCCGCCGATGCTTTGGTATTGCCCGGATAAAGACGGCGATGGCAAGGCGGATGAGAAGATCGTCGTGGCGCAGGACGCCGGTGCGCAGACCATCCCCGGCCGCCCCGAGCTGGCGAACCCGGAGCACGGCGCGAACTCCCCGCTCTGGGCTCTGGATAACTGGATCTACTTCGCCGAATACGCCGCACGCTTCCGCTGGAGTGGCGGCGGCGCCTTTGAGCGCAGCCTCTCCTCCACACGCGGCCAGTATGGGCTGAGCCAGGATGACTTCGGGCGGCTGTTCTACAATTACAACTCCGGCCATCTCCAGGGTGACATGTGGCCCTCTCACTACCGCCTGCGCAATCCGCACTTCACAAAGGCCGGTGGCCGCGTGAATCCGCCTGCCAGCGAGGCCGTGTGGCCCATCCGCGTCACGCCCGGCACGAACCGCGCCTACATCCCGGAAAACATGCGCGGTCACAAGCTGAGGAACTTCACCGCCGCATGCTCGCCGTGGATTTATCGAGGAGATTTGTTCCCCGCCGACTGCCTCGGCAATGCCTTCGCCTGCGAGCCTGCGCTGCACCTCGTGAAGCGCGACCGCCTCACCATGGAAAAAGGCAGACTCATCGCCCGCGAGGCTTACCAAGAGCGCGAGTTCCTCGCCTCCACCGATGAGCGCTTCCGTCCTGTCAGCCTCACCACCGGGCCGGATGGCGCGCTCTACGTCATCGACTTTTACCGCGGCATCATCCAGCACCGCATCTCGCTCAGTCCGTATTTGGAGAAGTATGCCATCGCGCAGCACCTCGTGGACCCACGCGGCCTCGGGCGGATCTGGCGCATCATGCCGGAGAATGCGAAGCGCCGCGCCACGCCCGATCTGGCAAAGCTCACCACTGTGCAGCTCGTGCCATTGCTCGCCCATGCGAACGTCTGGCAGCGCGAGACCGCCCAGCGCCTCCTCGTCGAGCGTGCGGACGCCACCGTCATGCCCGCGCTGGAGGCACTCACGCATGGTGAGGCCGCGCTCGGTCGCCTGCACGCGCTGTGGACGCTCGATGGCATGAAAAAATCCACCTGGGCCGTGATTCAGCCCGCCCTCGCCGATGCCGATGCCCGCGTGCGCAATGCCGCCGTGCGCCTCACCGAGAGCTGCTTCGCTGGCAACGACCGTGCCGCCGCCCTCGCCGCCCTCATCGCCCGCACCACCGCCGAAGCCGATTCGCAAGTGCAGACCCAGCTCGCCCTCAGTCTCGGCGAAGCCAAAGACCCGCAGGCCGATTCCGCCCTCGCCGCGCTGGTTGATCGAGCGCGCGAGCATCCCTACCTCGTCGATGCCACCCTCAGCAGCGTCAGCGGTCGTGAGCTGGAGCTGCTGGAGCACTGCCTCGCCCGCAACGTCGGCGCGCGGCTCATCTCCGGCCTCGCCTCCTGCATCGCCGCCGAGCGCGACCCTGCCCGCATCACCCGCCTGCTCGATCACGCGGAAAAAGCCGGAGCCTCGCGGCGCAAGACCCTGCTCGCCGGCTTCACCACCAACGCCGCCGACTTCACCCGCCGCAAAGTGCCGCTCGCCGCCAAACCCGCCCTCCTCGATGCACCCGGTTCCGAAAAAGCCGCCGCCATGCTCACCTGGCCCGGCAAACCCGCGCCCGCAGGCTACAAACCACCGCGCGAACTGACCGCCGCCGAGCAAGCCCGCTTCACCATGGGCAAAGCACTCTACTCCGGCGTCTGCGCCGGTTGTCATCAGCCGAATGGCGCAGGACTCGATGGCGTCGCCCCGCCGCTCATCGACTCCGAATGGGTCACCGGCCCGCCCGAGCGGCTCGCCCGCATCGTCCTGCACGGCGTGCGTGGATACATCAAAGTCAAAGGCCGCCGCTACCAGCTCGACATGCCCCCGCTCGGCGCCCTCGGCGATGAACCCCTCGCCGCCATCCTCACCTACCTCCGCCGCGAGTGGGAGCACGGCGCCGAGCCCATCACACAAGAATTCCTCCAGCAAGTCCGCCAAAAAGAATCCCGCCGCACCGACTCCTGGACGGAAGCCGAGCTGCTGAAGATCAAGTGAGCGGCGTGCCGATTCAAACCTGAAACTTACAACCCATAACGCCCCGCCATGCCCTCTCGCCGTCAGTTCCTCCTCGCCACCTCATCCGCCACCGCCGCGATGGCGCAGCCAGCTTCGGACAAGTCCGCGGCCGATCCGGTAAAGAAAGCCAAGCCCGCTGCTGAAGTGCTCGATCCCGTGCCGGTGATCGCACCCGTGCCAGGACCGGCGTATCTCCATGCAGGACCGATGCTGGGGCATGTCACCGGCACCACTGCACGCCTGTGGGCGAAGGGATCCAATGCGGGCGAGCTGGCCTTTAAAATCAGCAAACAAGCGGACCTCTCCGACGCCCGCGTGGTGCAGGCGGCGGCGCTGGTGGAGACATCCTCTTTCACCGGGCAGGTGGAAATCAGCGGGCTGGAGCCGGCCACGCGCTATCACTATGCACCGCTCATCGATGGTGCGGTCGCTTTGTCGCGCCCGTATCCATCCTTCGTCACCACACCGGCAGCGGACACGCAGAGCCGGCTGCGTTTCGCCTTCGGCTCCTGTGTGGGGCGGCGCGGGATGCATGCCGCCGCTGCGTTTGGCGAAATGGCTGCGCGGCGGAATTTCGACCTGCTGCTCATGCTCGGAGACAATCACTATGGCGACAGCACCGACCCCGCCGTGCTGCGGGACTACTACTTCATGCTGCGCAGCGTGGACGGCTTCGCCAAACTCACTCGCGAGACACCCACCTACGCCATCTGGGATGACCACGACTACGGCCCGAACAACTCCGACGGCGGCACAGCCGGGAAAGAGGACTCTCTGCGCGTCTTCAAAGAGTGGTGGGCCAATCCCGCCTATGGCGAGGAAGGCAATCCCGGCTGCTACCACCGCTTCAGCCGCAACAGCGTGGACTTCTTCATGCTCGACAGCCGCTACCACCGCACCCCGAACAAAACGCCGGAGGACGGAGCGAAGACCATGCTCGGCGCACGCCGGCTCCAGTGGCTGAAACAGGGACTGAGCGAATCAAAGGCCGCCTTCAAAATCATCGCCTGCGGCAGCGAGTGGCAGACGCTCACGCAGGCGGACTGCTGGTCCTCCTTTGCCCGCGAGCGGCAGGACATCTTCGATCACATCACCTCGAATAAAATCGGCGGCGTCATCCTGCTCTCCGGCGATCGGCACTTCACCGCAGGCTATCAAATCCAGGGGCGGCATCTCGAGTTCACCAGCGGCCCGCTCGGCAGCGGCAATGGCACGCTGCAGGAGAATCCCGAACGCTTCACCGGCGCGGATGAAGGCAAGTTGTGGATGATCCTCGACCTCGATCCCGCCGCCCCGACGCCCTCCTGCCACTATGAAATCTGGCAGGCTGGGGGCGGCCTGCTCGAACGCCGCGCCCTGAGCCTCGATGAAATCAACGGCGCGAAAAAAATCACACGCTCCCCCACGCCGCTGCTGCCCGAGCGCATGGAGAGCAAGGTGCGGCCGGGCAAGGCATGAGTTGTACCGCCGCGAGTTCGCAGACCTCGAATCAGTCTGAAAACCGTTGTTGAACCGCGGAGACACGATGGACGCAGAGAAAAACAAGGACAGACGCCGCACTCCCTTGTGTGAGGCTCATCCAAACCCGCAGCTCTCTGCGTGCATCGTGCCTCCGCGGTTAACCAGCATGGCCGCCCTTTTTCACCGCCCGTCAAAGCTCCGCCCCACATCCCACACGATCACGCCCATGTGATAGCCTTTCGTTGACGTGGCTGGCTGGTCGTCGAAAGCGGAACTGTAGTAGGCGGTGACGATCTGGCCGTCGCCGCGCTGCACGCAGCTCGGGTAGCCGCCGTCGAGGCCGTTCCAGTCGATGAGGCGGATGGGGGCGCTCCATGTTTCGCCCTGGTCGATGCTGAGCATGGCTTCGAGGCCCCTTTTCCCATGCGCGGAGATGCGGTCGCCGTAGGAGAAGAGCACGCGGCCATCTTGGAGTCGCAGCAGATGGCCGTTCACGCGCTGGGCGCCGGTGAGTTGGCGTTTCTTCCTCCAGGTGCGGCCATCATCACTGCTGGCGAAGAGGTCCATGAAGTCTTTGCCTTCCACGCCGGTGCCGCCACGCGCACAGGCCAGCCAGCGACCACCGCCGAGGTGCAGGATGTTCGTTTCATTGTGCGCGGGGCCGATGACCACGGGCTCACCCCATGTCCTGCCGTCGTCTTTGCTGCGATACATCCATGCGCGGAAGCGACGATCCTCGTATTTATCCAAGGGATCGAGCGTGCTGTAAATGCTCACACACAAATCGCCATTCTGCGCCGTGACCACATCGCCAAAGGGCGTGCCGGGTTGCCCGCCGGGTGTTTTGGCGGGCACGGCGTCTTTGCTGACAGTCCATGTCTCGCCGCCGTCGGTGGAACGGCTCAGCCACGGACTGAGCACGTCGTAGCGGAAGCTGCCGCGCGTCTTCGGCACGCCGGGCGGCCACAGATTCGACCAACCGGCGGTGAGCACGAGCAGATCGCCGCTGCGGGCCAGCCCGGCGGCGTGATTCATGCGAATGGTCTGCTCCTCATGCTGCGTGCAGACGCTGGCGATCCGCCACCGCGCGCCGCCATCGTCGCCGAGCCAGCATTCCACATCGCCGGGCCGGTGGCCGTGGCCGGCGTTGTTGAAGATGAACGCGGCGAGCGTTTTGCCATCGCGCAGCAATTTCAAATTCGGCCAGGCGCAATGATCCGGCGCGGTGAAGACGGGCACGGGCGGCCTGCCTTCGCGATTCACCGCGCGCGGCAGCAGATGGGATGAATGCTTCGCCAAAACTGCCGCACGCATGTCCGCTCCGAATGAGTGCATGATGGCAGCGAGATCCGCCGCGCCTTCGCTTTTCAATTCACCGCGCTTGTCCCACGCGATGTTTTCCATCGTCAGCTTTCGTGCGTGGACGTGGGCGGTTGCGGCGATCAGCGCCGGTTTCACCGGGCCGAGGCGGCGGAAGTGCAGGTTTTCGATCTCCAGCTCGCAACGCTGATCCGCGCGGCTGGTGATGACGAAGGGATTCTGCGCGGAGGAGAGCACGAGGGCATCGCTGAGGCTGTAGCGGCCGTCATCGAGGAAGTAGAGATCGTGGCCGAGGCAGTCGGCGATGAAGACGCGGCGGTAACTCGTGTGCGCGGCGCCGGTGTCGCAGATGCCGGTGCTGTTCCCGATGCTGATGAAGCCATCCACCGCATACTGCGCGGACTCGTGGGCGCTGATGCCATCGTCGCCGCACTCGATGGCGCGGATGTTTTCAAAACGCACGTCGCGGCAGCCGCCGTGGATGTTGAAGCCGTCGTTGTGGGGATGCGTGGCGGTGAGATTCTTGATGACGAGATGCGCGTTGTCGCCGCTGAACTGCACACCGGCGCTGCGCACCGGCACGGCGATGTTGGCATCAGCGAGTTTCTTTCCGGGGGCGAGTTTGATGAAGAAGGCGCCGGAAATCTGGCCCGGCTTCGCCTCGGGCCGTGCGGGGCCTTGCACAAAGGTCCACTCGCCGGGTTTCAGCTCCTCGGGTTTCTTGTGCGGTGTGTGCGTGCCTTTGGAGGTGCTGCCCATGAGCTGCATTTTGCCCGCGAAGAGAAAAAACCAGCGTGCGAGCGTGGCGGCATCGAGACGCGGCAGCAGCCCCTCGGCGGCGAAGAGGCCGGGGGAGACTTCTTTCCACTGCCCGGGCTTGAGGGGATCGCTGCCTTCCAAAATCGCGCCGTGTCCATCGAGCGTGATGGGTCTGCCTGGCTGGCCTTTTTTGCCGTGAAAGCCCGCGTAGTCGCGATAGACTTTGTTTTCAAGATGGATGGTGTCTCCAGGCTGCGCTGCCTTGATGGCGTGGGCGATGGTGGGATAGGCTTTGTCCGTGCCCACTCGCAAATCACGTGGTCCAGGCGTTTTGGGCCGCCGTTGATGCGCGGCGGCATCTTCCTTCGCGCTGACTTCGCTGAGGCTGGCCGCGCGCTGCGTGAGATCGGCCACACCAAGCGTGGCCACGATGCCCGCCGGTGAATCAATCGGCAGCGAGGAACCGAGGAAGATATTGTCCCCCGTGCTGACATGCACATCCATCACCGGCTCAGCGGCAGGAAGAGAGGCGGCGAGCAGGGCGGCGGAGAGGAGGGGCAGTTTGGTCATGCGCGTGTGTTGGAGACTACCCGCGCATTCTCAAGCATCTTTCCGAGCGCGATGACATGAGGATGACCCGGCCTTCCAGGCTGAATCGTCGCGCAAGCCTCCGGCTTGCGGCATCAGGCTGGAAGCCTGATCTACTCCTGCAGCATCATGATGTGCCTGGCTATCAGCCAGCGATACACGTCGAAATCCTGCGGTGACCAGAGGTTGTCGGTTTTGTATTTCGCTTGCACGCGGATGGCGCTCCAGATGGATTTCAGATCCTGATCAGCAGTGTCGGCGAGGCCCTTGGCGGATGGTTTTCCGCTCTTGCGCGCCTCGGCGATGAGTGTCTCCAGCGTGTGGATGTAGCGGTAGTCGTCGTAGCCTTCGCGGTAGGCCTCCCACAGCGCGACGGGCATCGGCGTGCCGTCGTCTTGCTGACGGTTGAAGAAGTCCATGATGCGGCCGTCGAGGTAGTTGAAGCGATCTCCGACGCTGTAGGAGTAGATCCAGGGATTGAGCGCGCGGAAGCCGCTGCGCCAGAAACCGAAGCCATAGGTCATGCGCGCGCCGGTGACGGGCGTGTGATTGTTTTCTCCGGCGACGTGATTGGGATAGCACCAGTATTCCACGCCGCGTTTTTTGCTGTCCGCGAGCACGGTGTCACGATCCGGGGCGAAGGGCTGCGTGGACCACACATCGACAAAGGGCCGCATGGGATCGTAGTGGTCGTGCGTGGGATCCGCGGTGACGTAAGTGCGCACGCCGGCGGCTTTGCACGCCTTCAGCGTCCGCACCATGAAGCGCACGGCGGCGGCGGTGGTCTGCGGCTCGTCATATGGATAGTAGAGGAACTCCGGCCAGCCGCGCTTCACGCGCTCGGCCTCGATGGTCTTCACCAGCGCGGTCATTTCGGCATCAAACTCCGGCGGCGGGTCCTTCACGCCATTGAGATGCGACTCGTAGCGCTCGTTCATGTATTTGAAGTAAATCTCCCCGGTGCTCAGGCCCATCACCACCGGACCGGTGAACGCATGCTTGCGCCACAACTCGATTTTGGCGGCCACGAGGTCCCAGTTGATGGGGAATTTGCCCTGCGCGTCCGCAGCGCGGCACCAGATGTTCAGCATCACATTGCGGGTGCCGTGCGCGGTCATGTCGGCGTGCTCCAGATCGGCCTTGCGGCGGAAATACGCGCGCGAGACCTCGTCCCTGGCCTGGAAGGCGCGGTCGAGCGGGTGGACGTAATAGATGCCGAAAATTTTCTCCGGATTTTCACGCAGCTTGATGGGCAGCACGCGGAACTTCACCGGCAGGGTCACGGCTTCGGCTCCATCGCAGGTGAGGGTCACGCTGCCGGTGTAGATGCCCGCAGGCGTGTTTTCCGGCACATGCACGGTGAGCCAGAAGCGTTCGTTTTGCCCGGTTTTCAGCGGCAGGGCTGTGAAAGGCTCCAGCACGTCCGGCACCCAGCTCCAGCGGTATTTTTCCGTGTAGTTCGGCATGGCGCGCATGTAGCGCACATGGCGGATGTCGATGTTCTTCGCGGGGATGGGGCCGAGGTCGCTCACGCTGACGCGGGCGTTGGAAAAATCCCGCAGCGGATGCACGGCGAAGTTCAGCGGCTCGTATTCGCCCGGCGTGGCAAAGGCGCGCAGCTCGGGATTCAGCTCCTCGGCGCGTGGCTTCGTGCCCGGATAGATGCACTCCACATAAGGGCGTGAATACACGACCAGACCGCGCTCCTTGTCCGCAGATGTGAGCGGCGGCATCCCGCCGGCGGGCGGCTGCGGGTCTTCATGCCACTTCGCCCACTCGGCGGGCGGCATCTTCCAGGTCCAGTCAGCGACACTCTCGATGACCTTCGTCGCCGCCGCCGCATCCTCGGCACGCCAGGCGATGATGGCATTGACGAGAAATTTGTTTTTCGGCGTGAACCGCACCTCCAGCGGCCCCTCGCTGACATGCGCCTTGAGCCGCAAGGGCACGAACTGAAACGGCCCCTCAATCTGCACGCGCCGCGTCTCGGCGCCCGCGCTGACGGTGAAATCATGAAACTGCTCGCGCCGTGCATCACTGGAGCCGCAGACGATGTGGAGCTCATAGTCGCCCGGCGCGGCTTTGATGAGAAAGCGGCTCTCGTGCTCGCCGGTGATGACGTCCTCGGTGATGGGGTTGGTGAAAATTTCCGCTGGCTCGACGTCGTCGCGGATGAGCGCCTTGGCGGAGGCTTTGAGCCCGTCCTTGGCCGCCCAGCCAGCACCAGCCGCCTCTGAATAGACGCTGGCTGCCGTGATGCGTGTGAAGCCCTCCCACACTGCCGACTCGTCCGTGCCCATGTCGAAAAGCAAAGGTGCGCCGCGGGCGACGCAGGCGCTGTGAAGCACTGCCAGAATGAAGGCACGAAAAGAAGTCATGGGATTTTTTTAATGCGGGCTTGCTGCCAGGGGGAGGCGACGACACGGACGCGGGACAGCACCACCACGCCGCCTTCCACACTGCCCGCCAGATCGTAATCACCGGGCTTCAGCGCGGCTTTGGACACATCGAGCGCCAGCCGCTGCGTGCCGCGCACTGTCGTATAGTCACCCGCGGCGATGACAGCTCCCGCCTGCCGCAGCTCCAGCGTCACGCGCCGCGGCTCCCCCGCCGGGATGCCGGACAGCATGAAACTGGCCGGGACACTGCGCGCATCACTGAACATCACCGCATTCACCGCCGTGAAATCCACCAGCGCCGGCGTGGCGTGGCGCAGCAGCGCGAAATCGTCGATATAAAAATCCAGCGTGTCCTGATGATGATACTGATCCTCGGCGATGTTGAACTGGAGCATGTGCACATCTTTGGCGACGGCGAGCTTGGCGACGGGGATGCGCACCTCCAGCCACCGGTCCTTTTTCAAATCGGAGAGGATGAGCATGAAGGGCGCGGTCTTGCCCGCGGTGCCTTGCAGGATGTTCAGCACCGCCGGCACGCGCGGCAGTTCCTTGCGCGAGGTGCTCATGCGGATCCAGAAATGGAAATAATCCCAGGCCGACCAGTCCCGCGCCCCTCCCTTCAGCGCCAGACTCACACGCGGCCAGCCGATGGGATACTTCGGCTCGCCCGCATGATGATCCACCGTCACACGCCAGTGCAGCGAAGGCCCGCCGGTCTTCACCACATCGGTGGAGGACTCCATCGTCGCCTCCGACTGCGACCACGCCTTTGCCGCCGCGCCATCCGAGAGCACCCGCCGTTCCATCTTTAGTTCGTCTGCCAGGGCAGCAAAAACGCCGCCGAAGGCGAGCAAGAGGGAAGACACAAACACCAATTTCATGAGAGGCGCGGAGAGAAGCCGAGACGACAGCGGATTGCAATGCCGGGCGTGCCTCATTTTGAATCTGGAGGAACAGGCGGTTTCATGAAAGCGGGGCAAGCAAACAGCCGGATGCGGCGTAAAAGGCAGCGCCCATGAAACGCATCCTCGCCATCCTCCTTCTTCTTCCGACCCTCGGTTTTGCCGACACCCGCCAGGTTGGAGCCGCCTCCGTGGACATCACACCGGATTATCCGGTGCGCCTCAGCGGCTACGGCAGCAGACGCGCGCCGAACACCGGCATCTCGCAGCATATCTTTGCCAAGGCGCTGGCGATCGGCAGTGACGCGGAAGGCCCGGCGGTGATCGTGACGGTGGACAACTGCGGCGTGCCCGCCGCGATGCGTGACGAGATTTTGAAGCGGCTCGCCACGAAAACCAAAGTCACCGGCGACCGCTTCGCCCTCTGCTCCAGCCACACGCATTGCGCGCCGATGCTCATCGGCATCCTGCCGAATCTCTTTGGCATGGACATCCCCGCCGAACACCTGCCCGCCATCGAGCGTTACACGCGCGAGCTGGCGGATCACATCGAGAAGGTGGTGCTCGCCGCCTTGGCGGACCGGAAAGCGGCCACGCTGGCCTGGAGCGTCGGCCAGGTCGGCTTCGCGGCGAACCGGCGGAATTTTCCGCTGAAGCCGGTGGACCACGACCTGCCCGTCTTGCGCGCCACGAACGCAGACGGCAAGGTGCGGGCCATTTTCACCAGCTACGCCTGCCACTGCACCACCCTGGCGCTCGAAGAAATCCATGGCGACTGGGCCGGCTGCGCGCAGGAGGCGCTGCAACGTGAGTTTCCCGGTGCCATCGCGCTCACCGCGCTCGGCTGCGGCGCGGATCAGAACCCCACCCCGCGCCGCACGATGGAACTCGTGAAAAAATACGGCGAGGATCTCGGCGCGGAGGCCAAACGGCTCATGCAGGCCGAAATGAAGCCCGTGAACGGCCCGCTGGCCTGCAAGACGAAGCAGATCGAACTCGCCTTCGACCAACTGCCCACACGCGAGCAGTGGCAGGCGCTGGCAGAATCGAAAACACCCGCTGTCGCCTACCACGCGAAGAAAAACCTCGCACGGCTCGAGCGCGGTGAGAAACTTCAGACGCACCTGCCTTACCTCGTGCAGACGTGGAGCTTTGGAAAGGATCTGGCGATGGTCTTCCTGCCTGGCGAGATCACCGTGGACTACTCCTTACGCATCAAGCGCGAGTTCGACCGCTCACGCATGTGGGTGAACGGCTACTCGAACGACGTGCCCTGTTATGTGCCCTCCAGCCGCGTGCTGGAGGAAGGCGGCTACGAAGGCGCGGGCGCGATGGTTTATTATGATCGCCCCACCAAGTTTGCGCCCGATGTCGAGGAGCGCATCATGCAGGCGGTGCATGCGGTCACTCCGAAGGAATTCGTGGCTCCACGACAGTGACTGGCCGTGGATGACTTTCCGTTTGAGCCTGCCGGGCTTTCGGGCTAACCAGCAGGCCACCTTTTCCCCCATGAGCAGCTCCTCCGCACACACCTACAAGCAAGCCGGCGTCGATATTCACGAAGCAGCGTCGCTGGTCGATGACATCGGCGTGCTGGTGAGGCGCACGCAGCAGAAGCGGAAGCTGGCGAACCCCTTCGGCCTGTTCGCCGCCGCCTACGACCTCAGCGGTTACAAGCACCCCATCATCCTCACCGGCTGCGACGGCGTGGGCACGAAGATCGAGCTGCTGCTGAAGCACGACCAGCTCGAAGCAGCGGGCAAGGACCTCGTCGCCATGAACGTGAACGACGTGCTCACCACCGGTGCGGACCCGATCATGTTCCTCGATTACGTGGGCATTCCGAAAATTCAAAAGACGCAGATCACCCGCATCATCGCCGGCATGACTGAATACCTGGAGGCTTGCAACTGCATCCTCGCAGGCGGTGAGACGGCCGAGATGCCCGGCATGGTGCCCGAGGGCATGGTGGAGCTCAGCGGCTTCGCCATCGGTGCCTGCGAAAAGGAAGATCTGCTCGATCCCGGCACCATTTCCGCTGGTGACGTGCTCATCGGCTGGCCCAGCGCTGGATTCCACGCGAACGGCTTCAGCCTCGTACGCCGCATCATCGAGAAGGAGAACATCCAGTTCAGCGAGGACGAAATGCGCACGCTATTGCTGCCGACGCTGCTTTATCATGAGCAACCTGCCGCGCTCAAAGCAGCAGGGATCAAGCCGAAGGCGATGGCGCACATCACCGGCGGCGGCCTGCCGGAAAACCTCGGACGCATGTTCCTGAAGCGCGGCCTCGGCGCGAACCTGCGCATTCCTTTCTGGCAGAATGACGTCGTGCAAAAGGTGCTGCGCCATGCCGACAAGGCGGACGCGATCGACACCTTCAACATGGGTCTCGGCTGGGTCGCGATCGTTTCGCCAGATCAAGCTGACGCCGCGGTGAAGTGCGGCAGCGGCGCGAAGATCATCGGCGAGATGGACACGAGTGCGCAGGTGAGCGTGGAGATCGCCTGAATGATGCGGTAACCGCCTGCCCGGTTGCGCCGGGGGGAATCCCGCTTATCTACGCGGCCCGCTTATGCACAGCTTCCGCTACCACCAGGGCGAATTGTTCGCCGAAAACGTCCCGCTTCAGTCCCTAGCCGAACAGCACGGCACGCCGCTTTATGTCTATTCCAAAGCGACGATCACGGACCACTTCACCCGCCTCGACGCAGCGTTCGGAAAACTGGACCACCTGGTCTGCTACGCGGTGAAGGCGAACTCGAACCTCGCCGTGCTCAACACCATCGCGAAGCTCGGCGGCGGCTTCGACATCGTCTCCGGCGGCGAGCTTTACCGCGTCATCAAGGCTGGCGGCAATCCCGCGAAGTGTACTTTCGCCGGCGTCGGCAAGACCCGCGAGGAGATCGTGTTCGCGCTCAAGCAGGGCATCTACTGCTTCAACGCGGAGTCCGAAGCGGAGCTGCATTACATCAACCAGGTGGCCGGTGAGCTCGGCAAGAAAGCGCCCGTGGCCGTGCGCGTGAATCCGAACGTCGATGCGAAGACGCACGCGAAAATCACCACCGGCAAGAGCGAGAACAAGTTCGGCATCGACTTCGACCACATCCTCGCCGTCTATGACCGCGTGGCTGACGAATGCCCTCATCTCGTCATCAAGGGTCTGCAGATGCACATCGGCTCGCAACTCACCAACGTCGATCCTTTCCTCGAAGCCGTGCAAAAGGTCGTCCCCCTCGTGAAGCAGGTGAAGGAGCGCCACAACATCGAGTTCTTCAGCATCGGCGGCGGCATCGGCATCAATTACCGCCAGAGCCTCGACTCTGGGCCGGTCACCTGGTGGGAGCAGAACGCCGAGACGCATCCGCTCACCGTGCAGGCTTACGCCGAGGCCGTCGTGCCGCATCTGGAGGCGCTCGGTGTGCGCATCCTGTGCGAACCCGGCCGTTTCATGGTCGGCAACGCGGGCACGCTGCTCACGAAGGTACTTTATGAGAAGCGCGGCTCTGCGAAGACCTTCAAGATCGTCGATGCCGGCATGAACGACCTCATCCGCCCGACGCTTTACGAGGGCTGGCACCAAATCGTGCCACTCAAACAGCCGACGACCACTGATGTCGAGAAAGTCGATGTCGTCGGGCCCATCTGTGAATCCGGCGACTTCCTCGCGCAGAACCGCGAAATCCCGCTCGTCAAAGAAGGCGAATACCTCGCCGTGCTCAGCGCTGGCGCTTACGGCTTCACCATGGCCTCGAACTACAACACCCGCCCCATGCCCGCCGAAATCCTCGTCGATGGCGACAAAGCCACCGTCGTGCGCGAACGCCAGACCCTCGACGACGTGCTCAAGGGCGAGCACATCGCGTAAACAAACCGCGAACAATAGAATGCACATCGCCGACATCCTCAAAACCCAGCGCCCCACGCTCTCGTTCGAGTTCTTCCCGCCGAAGACCGCCGAGGCGTCGGAAGCGTTGTTCCAGACCATCGGCGAGCTGGAAGCCTTCAATCCTTCCTTTGTCAGCGTCACCTACGGCGCGGGCGGTTCCACGCGTGAACTCACGCATGATCTCGTCGTGCGCATCAAGACCACGACTTCGCTCGATCCCATCCCGCATCTCACCTGCGTGTGCCACAGCGAGGCCGACATCGCCGCGATCCTCGAACGCTACGCGAAGGCTGGCGTCAGCAACATCCTCGCCCTCGGTGGTGATCCGCCAAAGGGTCTCACCGGTTATGATCGTGCCAAGGACGCGTTTCAACACGCGGCAGATCTCGTCACCTTCATCCGCAAGTTCATCGACACCGGCGCGCATCCCGATCCGCGCGGCTTCGGCATCGGCGTCGCTGGATTTCCGGAAGGTCATCCCACCACGCCGAACCGCGTGTTGGAAATGGATTACCTCAAAGCCAAGGTCGATGCGGGCGCGGACTACATCTGCACGCAGTTATTCTTCGACAACCACGACTTCTACGACTTCCGCGAGCGCTGCCAGCTTGCCGGGATCCACATTCCCATCATCGCCGGCATCATGCCCATCACCAGCGCCGTCGGCATGCGCCGCATGGCCGAACTGGCCGCCGGGGCGCGTTATCCGGCCAAGCTGCTGCGCGCCATTCAGCGCTGCGGCAAGGACGAGGACGCCGTGCAGAAGGTCGGCATCCACTACGCCACAGAGCAATGCCGCGACCTGCTCGACCATGGCGTCGATGGCATCCATTTCTACACCTTGAACAAATCCCACGCCACGCGCGAGATTTACTCCAGCCTCGGCATCCGCGACTCCGCAGCCGTGCGTCCGCAGCCATGAGTGAAGAACTCCCCCTCATCGCCGCCATCGAGGCCGGCGGCACGAAATTCGTCTGTGCCATCGGCACTGGGCCGCACGATCTGCGCGATGTCACGCGCATCCCCACCACCACGCCGGAGGAGACGCTCGCTGGCGTCACGCGCTTCCTCTCGATGGCGAAATCGAAATACGGCTCCTTCGCCGCCATCGGCATCGGCTCCTTCGGCCCCATCGATCTCGACAAAAACAGCGAGACCTACGGCCACATCACCTCCACGCCGAAACCCGGCTGGCAGTTCACCAACATCGTCCCGAAACTCAAGGAGCGTTATCATGTCCCCATCGCGTGGGACACCGATGTGAATGCCGCCGTGCTTGGCGAATATCTCTGGGGTGCCGGCCAGGGCATTGACCCGCTCGTTTACATCACCGTCGGCACCGGCGTTGGCGGCGGCGTACTCGTGAATGGCCAGCTCCTGCACGGATTGCTGCATCCCGAAATCGGTCATCTGCTCGTTCCGCCGCCGCAGAACTCATCGGCTATTCAACAAGCCTGCCACTGCCCGTTTCACAAAAGCTGCGTCGAAGGCTACGTCAGCGGCACCGCACTCGCCTCACGCTGGGGCGTCAAAGCCGACGCGCTGCCGCCCGATCATCCCGCCTGGGAGGAAGTCGCCGACGTCATGGCGCACGCGCTCATGAATCTCACGCTCAGCCTCTGCCCGAAACGCATCATCCTCGGCGGCGGCGTCATGAGCCAGGAGCACATCCTGCCGCTGATCCGCGGTCAGCTCCACAAGCTCAACAACCACTACCTCCGCGCCCCCGAACTCGGCCGCAACCTCGACGACTTCATCATCGCCCCCGGCCTCGGCGCGCGTTCGGGGTTGCTCGGTGCGTTGGCGCTCGGGAAGTATGAGCTGGACCGGCACTCGAATCAGAGCACTGGCGCGTTTTTGACCTGAGCTGTGTTCTGAAATCCGCCGGACTGCTTTTCATGACGGCGTGAAATTTCCCCACACTGCGCCTCGCAGCAATCAAAGTGGCGGCCCACGACAGTCATGCCCCGTCAATACCTGCGGGCGGATGGAGAAAAAAACGCATGTGCCACAACTTGCCGCCT
Source organism: Verrucomicrobiaceae bacterium (assembly GCA_016795375.1). Lineage (GTDB taxonomy): Bacteria > Verrucomicrobiota > Verrucomicrobiia > Verrucomicrobiales > Verrucomicrobiaceae > Prosthecobacter. The sequence continues at coordinate 11,177 of JAEUHJ010000017.1, read as the reverse complement.
GGCGCGGCGTTATGTGCCAACGCACTCCATGACCGTGCCTTCTCCGCTGCCACCACCGCTGCCCGCGTTTGTCGAGGCGACATCCACGCCTTCACTGCCTCAGGCAGCGTCCGCGCCACCTCCGCCGCAGGCGAAAAAAGGCGTCCTCAGCACGGCCGTGTCGGTGCTGGACTGGATCTTCGGCTTCGTGGCGCTCATCGCCCTGATCGCCGCTTGCTCCGTCATTCCAGTGCTCAATTTCCTCAGCCTCGGCTACCTGCTCAATGTCAGCGGCATCATCGCGCGCACGGGGCGCATCCGCGACGGCTTCATCGGCGTGCGCAAAGCCTCCGCCATCGGCAGCATCGCCGCAGGCATCTGGATCGTCGTGTGGCCGGCGCGGCTGCTGTCGGATTTCTGGCGTGACGCCGAGCTCATCGCCCCCGGCGGCGGTGTCGCGCGTGCCTGGCATGTGGGACTCGTCGTCGTCACGGTCATCACACTCGCCCACATCGTCTGGGCCTGCGTCCGTGGCGGCAGCCTGTGGCACTTCCTCTGGCCGCAACCGTTGCGTTTCATGCGCTGGCTCGGCGCGGCGGACAAGTTCAGCCATCTCCAGCGCACGACGGTGGACTACATCATCAGCCTGCGTCTGCCGTTTTACTTCTGGCTCGGCCTGCGCGGCTTCGTCGGCGCGCTGGCGTGGTTGATCGCGCCCGTCGGCATCTTGATCGCCGCCACGCGGCTGCCGGTCGGTGGCGCCGTGCTGCTGTCGTTTCTCGGCGGCCTGTTGCTGCTGCTCGTGGCGATTCATCTACCGTTCTTGCAGGCACGCTTCGCGCAAAGCGACCGCTTCAGCGCCATCTTCGAGCTGCGTGAGGTGCGGCGGCTGTTCCTGCGTGCGCCACTCGCGTTCTGGCTCTCGCTGCTCATCACGCTGCTCTTCGCCGTGCCGCTCTATCTTCTGAAAATCGAACTCACGCCTCGCGAGCTCGCCTGGCTGCCGAGCCTGATCTTCGTCATCTTCATCTTCCCCGCCCGCGTCCTCACCGGCTGGGCCATGAGCCGCGCCCTGCGCCACGAACAACCGCGCCACTGGTTCCCGCGCTGGATCGCACGCCTCGGCATCGTGCCCGTCGCCCTCGCCTACACCATCGTCGTCTATTTCACACCGTATCTCTCCTGGAACGGATCGCTCAGCCTGCTCGAACAACACGCCTTCCTCGTCCCTGCACCGTTGATGGCGCTTTGAGAAAAACACGCGCGCCACGAATGTGCGCTTGTCCGCCCATTGTCCTGCGCCATTCGTCATCCCACGAATGCCCTGGCTCACCGAACACACGCTCCTGCCCGCAGACACCTGGCTGCTCGTGCTCGCGCTGCTCGGCTCGATGTGCATCGGCATGTCGAAGGCCGGACTCTCCGGCACCTCGACGCTGAACGTCGTCCTGATGGCGCGCATCTTCGGCGCGAAGGAATCCGTCGGCGTCATCCTGCCCATGCTCATCGCGGCGGATTTCATGGGCTACTTCCTGAACCGCAAAGGCGGCACCTGGCGGCGCATCCTGCCGATTCTCCCTCCGGCCATCGCAGGCGTGATCGTGGGCTGGCTTCTGCTCGGCAAATTCGACAACGCCACGGCCCGCATCGTCATCGGCTGGATCATCATCCTGCTGCTGATCTTCAACTACGCGCTCAACAAACGCCGCCAGGACTTCATCACCCTCACCGAGCACCGGGGCTTCACCTGGGCGATGGGATTCCTCGCCGGCGTCGTCACCATGCTCGCCAACGCCGCCGGCCCCGTGATGACCGTTTATCTCCTCGCCCAGCATCTGGAGAAAAAGGAGCACCTCGGCGTCTTCAGCCGCTACTTCCTCTTTGTGAACCTCTTCAAGGTGCCCTTCAGCGCCGACCTCGGCATCATCAATCCGAGATCGCTCATGACGAATCTCACGCTCATGCCAGGCGTCATCCTCGGCGTGTTCCTCGGCTGGTGGATACTCAAACACCTGCCGCAAAAACTCTTCGAGAACGTCCTCTTCTGGCTCACCGCCTTCGCCGCCGTATGGCTGATTCGTGGGTGAGCCTGCTCAACTCAAGGACCGGAGATCTCCACCAAGTCATCCGCTCCCGCCAGAAAGCCGAGCGCCGTCTGAAGATGCCGGGTCAGGATGGCGTGCAACGTAGCCTCCGACGTGTTTCCGCATGTCAGCCAGATGATCTTCGGCGGGCTTCCGAGGCGGCTCTGCAAATCGACAAAATCACGATCCTTCGTCATCACGATGGCTCCGGCCTGCCGTGCTTGTTCAAAAATGCCTTCATCTTCCGCGTCGCGCAGGCCGAGATCGCGCAACGCCGTCGCGGTCACTCCTGGAAACTGCTGGTTGATCCAGCGCGCCAGCCGTGGCGAAAGCTGCGCATCGAGCCACAGGTTCATGCCGCGGCCAGAACAGGGTGGTCCACTCGCTGCCTCGCATAGGACACGGCCGCCTTGATGTCATCGGCTTCGAGATCCGGCATCTCGTCCAGAATTTCAGCATGGCTCAGGCCGTTGCTGATCAAATCGAGCACATCCGTCACCCGGATGCGCATCCCGCGAATGCAGGGCCGTCCTCCGCACTGCTTCGGATTCGTGGTGATGCGGTTGATAAGCGAGTTCATGCCCACAAGGGTACTCCTTTGCCATCTCAAATCAACCCGGCAGATTCGGCCGCCCAGAGCGTTTCCTTGCCGTGGCCCGCCTTCTCATCTCCTGCTTCTCACTTCTCGCTGCTGCTGTGCTCAGCGCCGACTTTCCCGCGCTCTACAACAGCGAGCCTGGCAATCCTTCGCCGATGTCCCCGCAGGAGGCGTTGAAGGCGCTCAAGCTGCCGCCCGGCTTCAAAGCCACGCTCTTCGCCGCCGAACCGGACGTGCAGAATCCCATCGCCATGACCTGGGACGCGAAAGGCCGCATGTGGGTCGCGGAAAACCACACCTATGCCGAGCGTGCGAAGCGCTTCGACCTCGCGCTGAAGGACCGCGTCATCATTCTGGAGGACAAGGACTGGGACGGCGTCGCTGAAACGCGCAAAGTCTTCACCGAGAACGTGCAGATGCTCACCAGCGTCGAAATCGGTCGCGGTGGCGTGTGGCTCATGTGCCCGCCGCAGGTCTTGTTCATTCCTGATGCCAATGGCGATGACATTCCCGATGGCGAGCCGCAGGTCGTGCTCGACGGTTTCACCGTGGCGCGGGACAACTACCACAACTTCGCCAACGGCCTGCGCTTCGGCCCAGATGGCTGGCTCTACGGCCGCTGCGGCCACTCCTGCCCCGGCAGCCTCGGCGTTCCCGGCACGCCCGAGGACCAACGCGTGCCGATGAAAGGCGGCATCTGGCGCTTCCATCCTGAAAAGAAAATCGTCGAAGTGCTCACGCACGGCACCACGAATCCGTGGGGCCACGATTGGGACGCGAATGGCGAGATGTTCTTCATCAACACCGTCACCGGCCACCTCTGGCACCTCATCCACGGCGCACATCTCGTGGACTCGAACACCATGAACCCGCTCATCTATGAAAAGCTCGACACCATCGCCGACCATTATCACTACGACCGTGGCAGCCAGTGGAGCGATTCACGCGATGGCAAGGCGAACAGCCTCGGTGGCGGCCACGCGCACATCGGCATGATGATTTACCAGGCCGATCAATGGCCGCAGTCATATCGCAACAAACTCTTCACGCTGAACATGCACGGCCGCCGTGCGAACGTGGAGCGCCTCGAACGCAACGGCAGCGGCTACGTCGGCAAACACGAGCCGGATGTCTTTCTCAGCGACGATCCGTGGTTCCGCGGCATCGAGATCAGCGCCGGTCCCGACGGCAGCGGCTTCATCCTCGACTGGAGCGACACCGGCGAGTGCCACGAGCACACCGGCGTCCACCGCACCAGCGGCCGTATCTTCCGCGTCAGTTACGGCGAGTCAAAGAAGCCTGAGAAACCCTTCGCCTGGCGCAAACCGTGGCCGAAGGCCGATTTGAACGGCGACGAACATCAACGCGCCCTCGCCATTCGCCAACTCGTGCAGTTCTGGCCCATCGACTTGATCAACGGTGATCGACATCCACAAGGCATCCTGTCTTTCAAGCGGATGAATGACGCCGAACAGTTCAAGCAGCTTGTTCAAATCGCAAACACGACACCGCATGGACTGGTTCGCCTCACCCTTGCCAGCACACTTCAACGCCTTCCGATACAACACCGCCCCGAACTCGCCATGGCGCTGCTTTCACACACCGAGGACGCCAGCGACCCATTTTTGCCCCACATGGTCTGGTTCGGCATCTCACCGCTCGCGAAGAGCGATCCCACAGCGCTCGTCGTACTCGCGAAAAACTGTTCGTGGCCGAAAACACTGCGCTGGATCACCCGCAGCCTCGCGAATCAACCGGAGGCGCTGAATGCCCTCCTTGCACAAACGAGGCCCGAGCAGCTCGAAAGCGTGCTCGAAGGCATGAGCGAGGCGTTCAAAGGCATCCGCAAGGCTCCGAAGCCCGCAAACTGGGACAAAGTCACCAGTTCATCGAAGTCACCGCTCATCCGCGAACTCAGCATCCTCTTCGGCGATGGCCGCGCGCTCGATGACGTGAAGAAAATCGCCCTTGATGACAAAGCGGAACTCGCCGCCCGCGAGGCCGCTCTCAAGACGCTGATCGAGGCACGACCAGAAAACCTGTGCAGCCTCTGCGAGCAGCTTCTCGAAACACGCACCCTCAACATGACCGCCGTGCGCGGTCTGGCTCTCTTTGATGATCCGGCCATCGGCACGAAACTAGCGAAGAACTACCGCAGATTCTACCCGCTGGAGCGGCCCGCCTTGCTCGACACACTCGTTTCGCGTCCGGCCTTCGCGAAAGCCATGCTGGCCGAAATGGCCGCCGGCAAAATCCCGCGCACCGATTTGACCGCCTTCCACGCACGGCAGATTCGTGCCTTCAACGATGAAGCCCTTTCCAAGCAGCTCGTCGATGCCTGGGGCGAGCTGCGTGAGTCTGCCGCCGACAAGAAACAGCTCATCGAGAAGTTCAAAACCCAGCTCACGCCCGACACACTCGCGAAGGCGAACCTGAGCAGCGGTCGCATGCTCTTCACCGCCGTGTGCGGTGCCTGCCACATGATGTACGGCCAGGGTGGCAAGATCGGCCCCGATCTCACCGGATCGGGCCGTGCGAGCCTCGATTACCTGCTCGAAAACATCGCCGACCCCAGCGGCGTGGTCAGCGCTGACTTCCGCATGAGTATTCTCACGCTCAAGGACGGCCGCACCCTCGGCGGTGTGATCGCGGAGAAGAACGACCGCACGCTCACGCTGCGCACGTTGACCGAAGCGATGACGCTCGACCGCTCCGACATCGTGAAAACAGACACCTCTCCGATGTCGATGATGCCCGAGGGACTGCTCCTCGCCTTCCAGCCTGATCAGATTCGCGATTTGATCGCCTACCTGATGCATCCGGTGCAGGTGCCGTTGCCGAAAACGACACCCTGAGCCGCCCCGCGTGGCAAGATTTGAAACAAACTCCGTTTGGCAGGAATGCCGGCTCCTGCTGTAGTCCCGGCAATGTCCCAAGGAACCCTCCTCATCACCGGCGGTGCCGGCTACATCGGCTCCCACACCGTCCGCCATTTGCTCGAACAGAACGAACGCGTCGTCGTCCTCGACAATCTCGTCTTCGGCCACCGTGCGGCGCTGCCGCTCGACCGCGTGACCTTCATCGAGGGTGACATGGCCGATGCCGCTTTGGTGGAAAAACTCTTCGCCGAGCACAAACCGGAGGCCGTGCTGCACTTCGCCGCGTTCGCGTATGTCGGTGAATCCGTCGCCAATCCGCTCAAATACTATCGCAACAACCTCGCCGCGCCGCTCACGCTGCTCGAAACGATGCAGCGTCATGGCTGCAAGCGATTCATCCTTTCCTCCACCTGCGCCTCGTATGGTGATCCGGTGCGCATCCCCATCGACGAATCGCATCCGCAGGCACCGGTGAATCCGTACGGTGCCTCGAAGTGGATGCTGGAGCGCGTGCTGCGTGACTGCGACACCGCCTGGGGCCTGAAGTCCGTCTTTTTGCGCTATTTCAATGCCAGCGGCTCCCATCCCAGCGGCGAGATCGGCGAGGATCACAATCCCGAGACGCATCTCATCCCGCTCGTTCTTCAAGCAGCCGCCGGCCAGCGCGAACACATCACCATCTTCGGCACCGACTATCCGACGCCCGACGGCACCTGCATTCGCGACTACATCCACGTTTGCGATCTCGCCTCCGCGCATGCGCTTGCCCTGAAGTTTCTGCGTGAGGGGGGAGACACCATCGCGGTGAACCTCGGCACCGGCCGCGGCTTCAGCGTGAAGGAGGTCATCGCCACCGCCGAAGCCGTCACCGGCAGGAAAATTCCCGTGGTGTTCGGCCCGCGGCGCGCGGGCGACCCCTCGGAGCTCGTCGCCGACCCGTCGCGTGCCATGGAAATCCTGCGATGGCAGGCGGCCCACCTCGAGCCGCGCGAGCATATTGACTCCGCATGGAGATGGATGAATGGAGCACAACGTGGACACTATGCTGATTGAACAGTCTTGCCCCAAGACTGTCACAGAGTAGCCCCCGCCTTTCATCCCCCCTATGAGAGTTCCCAGCCAGTGGCTTGTCTGCATCTTTGCGCTCATCACCGTAGCGTTGTCTCATGCTGTGGAGATTATCGGACAGCCGCAGGTGCAGGCACAGGCAGACGCCGTGACGATCACATGGAGGACGGATGTCAGTTGCGGGACGCGCCTCCAATACGGCCTCAACGCCGCCCAATTGAACCAGCGGGCAGAGGGCGGCGTCGCCAACGCGCATGAGATCACGCTGCAAGGACTCGCTGCGGGGACGACCTATCATTACAGTGTCGGCAGCGCCCGCACACAGCTCGCCACCGGCGTTTTCACCACACCGGGAGCGGCGTCTGCCGCCACGCCGCAGCCGTCACTGATGCGCCGTGTGCTCGATGTGCTCACGCCGGACAAAAAAAACGCCCCCGCCGCCATCACACCACCGCCGACGCGGCAGACCTGGGGCCACCTCGACTCGTTGCAGGATCACTTTGAGCGTCATGGCCGCGATTTCAGCGCCAAGTCCCCCGACGACTACGCCGCACAGGCCTGGCGCTTCCTCCAACGCGCACGCGACGAGGGTCTGCCGATGAAGCGCGACGACACGGACGGCACGCTGCGTGTCTTTGATCCTCAAACCCGCTCCTTCGCTGCCTACAATGCCGCAGGAAGGACAAAAACCTTCTTCAAACCGGAAAGTCCCGGTTATTGGCAACGCCAGCCCGGTCGTGTTGTCAAAGCCGCTGAACTTCGCCTCCCCTCCCGCTGACAATGCCCCGAAAAGCTCCCGCAAAATCCAAACCGATGAAAACCTCCGCCAACACCTGCCCCGTGTGCGGTTTCGACCAGCTTGTGGAGCCCCCGCGCAACAAAACCGGCGGCGCTTCGATGGAAATCTGCGCCTGCTGCGGCTTTCAGTTCGGCGTCACTGATGACGACCGCGGCATCAGCTATGATGATTACCGCCAGCAGTGGATCGCTGATGGCATGAAATGGATGAGCTCCGGAAAAAAAGCGCCCAAAGGCTGGAACCCGCATTCACAGCTCGCCTCATTCGCGCTCCGCGCCACGCTCAGCCGTGTGAAAGGCCGGCCGCCCCGCACGGCCTTCACGCCGCAGATGGCGTGATCATTTCGCCGCGCCCTTCAGCAGGCTCTTCGCATGCTCGCGGGCGCTCGCGGCGCTGCCGCCGAGCATTCTTGAAAGCTCCTCCACACGCTCATCCCCCGCCACCTCCGCAATCTGTGATTTCGTGTGGCCGCCCTTGATCTCCTTCGTCACCACGAAGTGGCTTTTCGCCAGCGAGGCCACCTGCGGGAAGTGCGTGATGGCGATCACCTGATGCGTGGCGCCCAGCGCCGCCATCTTGCGGCCCACCGCCTCGGCGATGTTGCCGCCGACGTTCGCGTCGATCTCGTCAAACACGAGCAGCGGCACCGCGTCCTGCTTCGCCAGGGCGCTCTTCACCGCCAGCAGCACGCGTGACATTTCCCCGCTCGATGCGGTCATGCGCAGCGGCTTCGAGGGCTCGCCTGGATTCGGCGCAAAATGGAAATCGACCTCCTCCAGGCCGCTTTTCGCCGGTTCCGAGAGATTCGTGAGCTGCGCGGCAAACACGCTCTGCTTGAAGCCGAGATCGCTCAAATGCGCCGCGACCTCTTTCGCGAGCTTTGGTGCTGAATCGGCCCGCTTCTTCGAAATCTGCTTCCCGAGCTTCAAAACCTCCGCCTCGCGCTCTTTGACGAGCTTTTGCAGCTTCGCGATCTCCTCACCGCGGTTCTCGATGCGGCCCAGCTTGCGCTCCGTCTCAGCCAGGAACTCCAGAATCTCGCCAATCGTGCGGCCGTACTTCCGCTTCAGTTTTTGGATCGTGTCGATGCGGCTTTCGAGCTGGGCGAGCTCCGCCGGATCGATTTCCAGCTCCTCCGCATAGTCCGCCACGCTGCCCTCCAGCTCGGTAAGTTCGATCTGCGCCGATTTGAAGCCCTCAAACAGCTTCGCCGTGCCCGGATCGATCTTCTCCAGCTCGTGGATGCTGCGGCTGATCTCACGCAAACCATCGATCACACTGCCTTCGCCCTCGCTCAGCCGGCCCGTGATCGCTCCGCACAGCTCGGCAAGTCTAGCGCCATTCGCCGCGATGCGGTGTTTGGACTCGATCTGCTCCTCCTCGCCGTCCTTGAGATTCGCGGCGGCGATCTCGTTCGCCTGAAACTTCAGCATGTCGATCTGCTGGCTGCCCGCCCGCTCGGAATTCTCCAGCTCATCGAGATCGGCCACCGCCGCGCGCCATCCTTTCCAGGCCGCCTCATACTTCGCGAGCGGCTCCTCGATGCCCGCGAACTTGTCCAGCATGTCGAGCTGCCTCTCGCGGGAGTTCAGCGACTGGTGATCGTGCGGCCCGTGCAGATCGACCAAAAATTCGCCCAGGCTTTTGAGCACCTGGATCGTCACCGGCGAGCAGTTCACGAACTGCTTGTTCGCCCCGCTGGCGCTGATCGTGCGCTTCACGATCAGCTCGCCATCCTGGCAAGGCTCCAGTCCGGCCTCTTCGAGCACCGCGTCCACCTCTTTCGCATCCTTCAGATGAAAACTCGCCTCCACCGTGCAGGCATCCTGCCCCGTGCGGATGAGTGAGCGATCGGCACGTTCGCCGAGGATCAGCTTCAACGCACCGACGATGATCGACTTGCCAGCGCCCGTCTCCCCCGTCACGCCCACCAGGCCCGCCGCCAGCTCCCACGTCACATCTTCGACGAGGGCCAGGTTGCGGATTTTGAGGACGGAAAGCATGCGGCGGCGGTTTGCGGTGGGCGAAGATGGAAAGTCCGCGCCGCATTTCAACCACCACGCGGCGATCTTCCGCTCCAGGCCTTGTAAGCACGCGAAAAATGCGCCGCGGACTTGTAGCCGAGCTCGGCGGCGACGTTTTTCACCAGCGCATCGGGCTGGCGCAGTTTGATCGCGGCCTGCGACAATTTCAGACGCGTGAGGCAGGCGAGCGGCGTTTCGGTGTCGTAACGCTGGAACAGGCGCGTGAAATACGCCGCGGACACGTGGCAGGCCTTCGCCGCCTGCTCGATGCTGCTGAGCACGGGATAATTGCGCAGCAGATGGCCGCGGCAGCGCAGATACGTCGCGTAGGCCGGATCCATCTTCGTCGTCGCGGGCTGACGACTGTCCGCGCACAGCACCAGCGCATGCTCCAGCGCCGCGCAGGCCGCACGCAGGCCATAACGACCGCCGCGCAGCTCATGATCGATCACCTCTTCGAGCAGGCTCACCACCCGCGAGGCATCCGCCACGCGCAGCACACTGCCCGCGGCGAGGTCAAGATCGCTCATCAAGGCGGCGGCCCGCGGCCCGGTGAAGTTAAAGAAATACTTCACCATCGGCTCCTCCGCCGAGCTGCGGATCACATGCGGCACGCCGGAGTCGTAAAAGAACGCGTGCCCGGCCTCCACCTCGTGCTTCCGGTTTGCCAGCGTGGCGCTGCCTTTGCCGCGTGACACGAATTCAAAGGCCAAAAATGGGAACTCCTGCCGGTCCACGATGAAATCCGGCGCGCACCATTCACAGCCGCCGCCCACGAGGCAGAGCGCCGCGCCATCACGCTGCCGCTCCTGCCATTCGGGCAGGAAGAAGCGCCGCGTGCGCATCACTTGCGTGGAAAAATAGTCTGCCTGGTCGGTGGCGGGCATGCACGGAGCATGTCAGCCTCATCAAGAATCGTCAACACCCCACCAAGGATGGTCAGCCGGGGCGATTTTATCTTTAAGCCTTCATCTTTTAGCCTTTTCCCATGTCCCAACCTCTCCGCGGCATCATTCCGCCCCTCGTCTCTCCTTTGCGTGATCGTGACGCCCTCGACGTCGCCGGCTTGGAGCGGCTCATCGAGCATCTCATCAGCGGCGGCGTCAGCGGGCTGTTCGTGCTCGGCACCACGGGCGAAGGCCCGAGCCTCAGCTACCGCCTGCGCCGCGAGTTGATCGAGCGCACCTGCAAAGTGGCCGCAGGACGCGTTCCAGTGCTCGTCGGCATCACGGACACATCCTTCACCGAGAGCTTGAACCTTGCCAAACACTCCGCGGAGGCCGGTGCGACGCATGTGGTGCTCGCGCCGCCGTATTACTTCCCCGCCGCGCCGCCGGAGATGCTGGAGTATGTGCAGGACCTCGTCGCCGAGATGCCGCTGCCCTTGTTTCTCTACAACATGCCCGGTCTGACGAAGGTGAGCTTCGAACTCGACCTCGTGCGCCGCGCTTTGGACATGCCGGGCGTCTGCGGCGTCAAAGACAGCTCGTGCGACATGATCTACTTCCACCGCCTCATCGAGATTGCGAAGCAACGCGCCGATTGGAGCGTGCTCGTCGGACCCGAGGAGCTCACTGCCGAGGCCGTGCTGCTCGGTGGCCATGGCGGCATCAATGGCGGAGCCAACTTGCATCCCAAACTCTATGTCGAGATGTATCAAGCCGCCGCCGCGCAGGACCTCCAGCGCACCCGCGAGCTTCACGCGCAGGTGATGAAGCTCGCCGGAGCCATCTACACCGTCGGCAA
>JAEUHJ010000219.1 GCA_016795375.1 Verrucomicrobiaceae bacterium | reverse complement strand
GTCTCGGCGAAAATTGCGGTGAAGATTTTCGGCCCTGATCTCGCCATACTGCGTGAGAAAGGCTCCCAAGTGCGAGACATTGCCAAAACCATCCCCGGACTGACCGATGTGAACCTGGAGCCGCAGGTCGCCATCCCGCAGATCAAGATCGAGGTCGATCGCGAGCGCGCCCTGGCCTACGGCATCCAGCCCGGATCTCTCAATGAGCAGGTCTCCGCGCTGCTCGGCGGCAAGGCGCTCGCCGAACTGCGGGAGGGCCAGCGTACGTTCGAGCTCGTGCTGCGGCTGCCGGAGGCGCAGCGCAATTCGCTGGAGAAGCTCGGCGAACTCATCGTCGAGACGGATCGCGGCCTGCGGATACCGCTGCGGCTCGTGGCTGACATCCGCGAAGGCACCGGCCCCAACATCATCAACCGCGAAAACACGCAGCGGCGCATCGTCATCGGCGCGAACAGCTCCGTGCGCGACCTGGAGGGCGTCGTGCGGCGCTGGGAGAAGGCCGTGAATGAGAAGGTGAGGCTGCCGGAAGGATATTTCTTCCGTTTCGAGGGCGAATTCCAGGCGCAGCAGGCCGCGGCACGGCAGATCGCGTTTTATTTCACGCTTGTGCTGCTCGCGGTGACGATCCTGCTTTACGGTTACTTCCGCAGCCTGTCGCTCGCGTTGCAGGTGATGCTGAACATCCCGCTCGCGCTCATGGGCGGGCTCGCCCTGACGTGGCGGCTCATCGACAACATCAGCATCGCCACGATCGTCGGGTTCATCGCCGTCGGCGGTGTCGCCGCGCGCAATGGCATCATGATGCTCAGCCACTACCTGCATCTGATGAAACACGAGGGGGAGGGCTTCACGCCGCAGATGATCGTGCGCGGCACGCTGGAGCGGCTCGTCCCGGTGCTGATGACCGCCTTGAGCGCGGGCATCGCGCTGATTCCCCTGCTGCTCGCCGCGCACGAGCCGGGGAAGGAAATCCTGCATCCCGTCGCCGTCGTGATCGTCGGCGGCCTGGTCAGCAGTACGTTGCTGGACCTCATGGTCACGCCCGCCGTTTTTCATCTCTTTGGCCGCAAGGCCGCGCTCAACCACACCCAAACCACAACACCATGAAAACCAAGCTCATCGCCCTCGTCACACTCATCAGCAGCCTCGCCTTCGGCCATGAAGGCGTCGAACTCGGGCCGAACGGCGGCCGTATCCTCGAGTTCAGCAAAAACGAAACCATGCACGGCGAAGTCACCGTCAAAGGCAGCAAGTTTCACATCGCCCTGCTCGACAAGGACCGGAAGCCTGTGGCACTGGACAAGCAGAGCCTCACCGCGATCACCGGTGACCGCAAATCACCCCAGAAGCTCGCCGTCGAAAAAGACGCGAAAGGCTTCGTCGTGCCGTTGGTGAAGGCCGGCGAGTGGCTGATCCTGCAATACAAAAACGCACCGGATGCCAAGGCTGTCACAGCGCGCATGGAATACAACACGGCGACCTGCGAAGAATGCAAGGAGCCCGAGTGGCTCTGCAAGTGCAAGCCGGAGAAGGAGAAGTGACCTCCTCCGCGCCGTCGCAAGTGACGGAAAGTGACATCGTACCGGAAATGGGCATTCGGGTATCATCAAGTGCGGTTGCATGGAAGCGCTCTCCGCCTTCCATGCCCGCACCATGGAACCCACCATCAAGATCGCCCTCGTCGGCGCCGGCATGTTCGGCGGAGATGTGCATGCGCGCGCGTATGCGGACTTGCAGCGTTTCGGCATCGCCGGCCAGCTCGCCCGCGTCGGGCTGGACAAATACTCGCGTGAACTGGCCCCGGTGAAATTTGATCTCGTCGCCGTCGCCACCCGCAGCGAGAAATCAGCCCGGAAAGCCGCCGCCGCCTTCAAGGACAGCACCGGTCGCGAGCCCCGGGCCTTCTTCGGCGACGCGCCGTGGGATGACATCCTCAAAGAGTTCCCCGACCTCGACGTGATGGCCGTCGCCACGCCTGATCACCTGCACACGCAGCCGATCCTCGCCGCGCTGGCAAAAGGCGTGCATGTTTTGACAGAAAAACCCATGTGCCTCTCGATCCAGGAGTCGGATGAGATCATCGACGCCGCGAAAGCGAAGAACCTCATCGTCGCCGTGGACATGCACAAGCGCTACGACCCCGACCACCTGCGCATCCGCGATGACATCCAGAACCGCATCGGCGCGCCGCTCTACGGAACGGCTTATCTCGAAGAGCCGCTCGAAGTGAGCACCAGCACCTTCAAGTGGGTCGAGGACAGCGATCCCTTCAGCTACGTCGGCCCGCACTGGACCGACCTGATCTGGAGCTACTACAAGTCCAAACCAGTGAGCCTCACGGCCGTGGGTCAGAAGAAACGCCTCGCGCGCGACGGCATCAATGCCTTCGACGCCGTGCAGGTGCGCGTGGACTTCGACAACGGCATGTCGATCAACTTCCACAACAACTGGATCACACCCGCCGACTTCGAAGGCCCCGTCAACCAAGGCCACGAAATCGTCGGCGCTGATGGCAAGGTCGAAAGCGACCAGCAATACCGCGGCTTCCGCTGGTGGAACGCCAACGGCGGCTCCCGCACCAGCAACAACCACTTCACCCGCGAAGTCGCCCGTCCGGACGGCAGCAAAGGTTACATCGGGTACGGTGTTGACAGCCTCACCGTCGGCCTCGTCGCGATCTGCCGTGTGAAATTTGCCAAAGAATCGCGTGATGCCGTCGCCGATCTCTACCCGACCGCCGAGGAAGCCCGCATCACCTGCGCCATCGTCGATGCCGCCGCCCGCGTGCGTGATCTGAACTGGAAATACATGCAGGAAGGCAAAGGCGCGACCGTCACCGCGCGCTTCGGCCAGGACGGCATCACCATCATCGATCCGAACGCGCCAGCGGTGTTCCAGACGATCTATAACAAACCGCTGTGAGACGCCCCACGGGGCAGACCCGGAGCAAACCGCTGATTGACAAAGAGTCCCAGCCTTTTAGAACAACCGGCGTCCGAACCAGACCATCCACCATGACATTGTCCTCCGCCCAACTCCGCCGCGCAGCCACCCTGCAGGAAAAAATCGAATCCATGCAAAGCGAGCTTGCCGCGCTGCTTGGCAGCCCCCAGTCCTCCGCCGGCCCCGTGAAGAAAAAGCGCACCATGTCGGCTGCGGCCCGCAAAAAAATCGCCGCCGCGCAGAAGGCCCGCTGGGCCGCGCAGAAGGCCGTTGCCTCTGCGAAAAAAGGCAAATAACTGCCGAACTTTCAGTTCTCGCAGCGTGAGACACCTCCTGAGTTGAAGCCAGGAGCATCACGGCCTCACACGCCGAGAACGGGGTGGTGTCGCACACCTCGACGGTTGACGTGGAGGGTGGTCGGGATTCGAATGCGGATCATGACCACCGGCAATCATGCGTGGCTTCAGATCAACAGCGTGCACCGTGGGTGCGACGAATCACTCCGACCGTCTAACCCACAAGAGCTGAGGTGACTGCCTTGGCGCGGTGATTGCGGAAATCAGCACGGAAGCAGAAGCCCTGCAAAAAGGCGTCCCGCCTGGTGTAACCATCGCCGCCACGGCAATCGTGCGGGACGGGTTGCATCCATGTGGCATGGCTCGCCGCGCTGCGTGGCAGCAAGCAAGACTGCGGGCGGTGGATCCCGAGTTCGGCCTGTCACGGCGCGAATTGTTGCCGCTCTTGCAGGAGGGCACGGGCAAGGACAAGATGCGCGAGGTGCTTGATCCCATCGAGCGCATGCCGGTCACCAATGTGTGTGACGACCAGTGGTTGAAATTCAGTCGCGCACCCTGCGTCGATGAGTTCAATGAAAATCACGCGAAATTCATGGCGAATCTGAGGTGAGCAATTATCCCGTCTTCCAGACGCGATGACAATCCCGGCCGAGTCTCCCCTGATCCCCTTCACATTTCCTCCCATGTTCGGGCGCCTCATTCTTCACCTCGATTCCGTACCACACGACGGCGCATGGAACATGGCCGCGGACCAGGCCTGGCTGGAGATGAGTGACATCCCGGTACTTCGTGTCTATCGCTGGGAGCAGCCCACCGTGACGATCGGCTACGCGCAAAGCCTGCCAAAGCTCGCTGACGCGCTGCCATGCTGGCCCGTCGTGCGGCGCTGGACCGGAGGAGGCGTCGTGCTGCATGAAAACGACTTCACCTACTCCGTCATCGTGCCCGGCGGCCATCCTTGGGCGGAGACGCGCCCGCTCGACAGCTACCGGCTCATCCACGACTCGCTCGCGCGTGCGCTGGTGGACGCCGGATTCGCGGGATGCCGCCTCGCAGGCCCGGAGGACTTGATCGAAAACCCGTTCTGCTTTGTCGCGCCTGCATTGCACGACGTGGTGCGCGGAAGAGTGAAAATCGCCGGTGCAGGCCAGCGGCGTGGGAAATCGGGGCTTCTCCATCAAGGCAGCGTGCAACAGGTGGTGCTGCCGCCGGGTTTCTGGAGTCGCTGGGCTGCTGATCTCGCGAACGAAGTCACTCAAGTCGATGAATTGCCGCCACAGGTCGCGAAACGTGCGCGGGAACTCGTCGAAAAACGCTACGCGCTGCCTGAGTGGCTCGACGAGCGGGAGGATGCGCTGTGACGACGCGTGTGTTTGTTTATGGCACGCTGAAACGCGGCGCTGACAACCACGGCTGGATCGAAAAGCAGCAGTTTGTGGCCAAGGCGCGCACGAAGCCGCTTTATCGCCTGTTTGATCTCGGCGGTTATCCCGGAATGATTCGGGATGACAACGGCCGTGCGATCGAAGGGGAGATTTGGGACGTGGGCGAGGCTGGCCTCACGCAGCTCGACGTGCTGGAGGACATCGAAGGCGGCGAATACGAGCGTGTTGTGATCGAACTGGAGGGCGAGTTCGCGGATCAACGCGTGGAAGGCTACCTTTACCTGCGCGGCACGGAAGGCAGACGCGACGCGGGCGCGTGCTGGTGATTCAACCGTGGCCGAAGAAGCCGCCGAGCTTCCGGATGCGCGTGGGGTGGCGCAGCTTGCGCAATGCCTTGGCCTCTATCTGGCGGATACGTTCGCGGGTGACCTGGAACTGCTTGCCGACTTCCTCCAGCGTGCGTCCCGCCCCGTCGCCGAGGCCGAAGCGTTGTTCCAGCACCTCGCGCTCGCGTGGATTGAGCGTGTCGAGCACGTCCTTGAGCTTGTCGCGCAGGAGATTCATCGCAGTGAGCTCCATCGGGTCGCGGGCCTCCTTGTCCTCGATGAAGTCGCCGAATTCGTTGTCGCCATCGCTCTCGCCGACCTTGGCCTGCATGGAGACAGGTTGTTGGGAGAGGCGCAGAACGGCGTTCACACGCTCGACGGGCAGGTGGATTTCCTCGGCGATCTCCTCCGGAGTCGGATCGCGTCCGAGTTCCTGAAGCAACTGCTTGTGAACGCGCATCAGCTTGTTGATCGTCTCGATCATATGTACCGGGATGCGGATGGTGCGCGCCTGGTCGGCGATGCTGCGCGTGATGGCCTGGCGGATCCACCAGGTGGCATAGGTGCTGAACTTGTAGCCACGCTGATATTCAAACTTTTCCACCGCCCGCATGAGGCCCATGTTGCCTTCCTGAATAAGGTCGAGAAAGGACAGGCCGCGGTTGGTGTATTTTTTGGCGATGGAGATGACGAGGCGCAGGTTGGCCTCGATCATCTCGGTTTTCGCCTTGGTGGAGTCACTCACATGCTTGAGCGTGCTGGTGATCAGGCCGCGATAATCGGCGGCGTGCATCCATGCCTCCCTCTCAAAACTGCGTACGGCCTCCTTCGCGGCCTCCTGACGCGGATGTTCTCGCAGATTGCGCTCCAGCCCGTCAAGATCAGCAAGACGCTGCTGCATCAAGATGACGAAGTCCTCGGTGATCTTTGATTTGAAATAAAATTTCTCGCACTGACGGAAAAACGCGGTGCGCAGGCTGTCGAATGCCTCCTGGCAGGCTGTTTTTTTACGCGGACCGGCCTCGCCGAGCGATTCAAACGCCTTCGCGGTTTTTCCATGCGTCTCACGCGCCTGGACGAGCAGCGGCTTGAGTTTTTTGAAATAGGCGTCGCGTTCGTCGGCCTTGCGGTCGCTGACGAGGCGGTCGAAGCGCTCCACGCCATTGCCCAGCGCCTCCGCAAATTGAAGATATGCCTGGCCGATGAAGCCGATGGTGTGCAGGCACTGGCGCAGGCTGAGGTCGGCCCTCTCGATGCGCTTGGAAATCTGGATCTCCTGCTCGCGGGTGAGCAGCGGCACCTGGCCCATCTGGCGCAGATACATGCGCACCGGGTCGTCAAACACGTCCAGCTTCGCGGAGGCGGCGTCACGCTCCGCGCTGACCCGCTCGCGGGCGGCGGCATAGCGCGCGGCCGCGCCGTCCATGTCGGCGTCCTCGGTGATCTTGATCTCCATGGCGCGCAGCCGCGTGATGAGCGCGTCCATGAGGTCAGGCGTGACGAAACCGGACGGCAGGGCCTCATTGATGTCATCCCAGGTCAGATGATCCTGCTCACGGGCGGTGCGGATGAGGTTGCGCAGGCGCGCCTGCACCTCGGGTGAATGAATGTCATCATGCGTGGTGCTGGCGAACTGCGCGATGCCGCCTGCGTAGCCGTTTTTCGGCGGCCTGCCGCGGCGGCGCCTCATGGGCTGGCCGTCCGGGCCGAGCGCGAGAGCGGGCCTCTCCTTCGGTGGATGAATGCGGGGCCTGCCACGCCCGCGTTTGACCGGGATGCCGGCGTCGGCCACCTGCGGGGCGGCACCGTGCGAATGAGATCCGTTGTGATGGTTTTTTGGAACGGCCATACTTGCCTCGGCGGGGTTTCCGGGAGCTGTGTCGGTCAGGGGGTGGAACTATTCGGAGAGCCTTTCGCACGGTCAAGGCATTCTTTCCTCAGGGTTGTGAGTTCCACCACCTGCTGTTGCAGGCGCTCCATCTCCGACTCCGGCAGTCCCGGCTGCCGCAGTCTGGACTGCGTGCTTTGAATCAGGTTTTGCAGCCGGGCGAGTTCCAGCGCGTAAAGCGCCTGCTTTGCGTCCTCCAGTCCGCCGGGAGGCCGCTGACTGGCCTGGAGCAGGGCGAATGCAGCCTCCTCATGCCGCTCCAGCCCTGACATGAACACAAGTTGCGAGGTCTCATCCAGCGGGTTGAAATGACTGCGCGCGAGCATGGCCAGCAGCTCCGTGCCGGGTACCTCTTGCAACATCTCCTCGCAGTCCGCCTCGCGCAGCCAGTGCAGCACCTCGGCATCATTCAGGGCCATCTGACAAAGGGTGACGGCGGTCTTGTGCTGTGAAGAGAGCAGCTTCCTGGCCTCGTCAGCAACATTCATGGATGAATCCCCGGCGTCTGCCGGCTTGGTGGCGGCCTTCTGCCTCGACGCGGCCTTCGTGACCATCATGTTGAGCTGTTCC
>JAEUHJ010000157.1 GCA_016795375.1 Verrucomicrobiaceae bacterium | reverse complement strand
AGCGGTTCATTTGCTCGCCGCGTTGCAACTTGTTGGGCAAGAGAATTCTTTATCAACCGATTACCAGCCGGATCAACGAAAGAAAAGTAATCGCCATAAACAGGCACCAGCGTGTCATCGATCAAGCGACGCAACCAATGCTCTAGAGATTCGATCTTCTCTTTGCACTGGTTTCGCACTTCTGAGTCTTTCATGATGCTTTTGTGTGATGCGAAACATTTCTGAGCGTAAATTTTCCAGACAAGAAGACCGACATCGAAACATTTTTTTAGAACCTACTCGCCTAGTGCCGCCCCCAGCGCCCTTTGAATCCTCGCCAGCGTCTTCTCCTTGCCGATCAAATGCGCGATCGTCGTCACACCGGGACCGCGTGATTGGCCGCTGAGGGCGAAACGCAGCAGCGGCATCATCGCGCCGGGTTTCACGCTGAAGGATTTCGCGGCGGCTTCGACGGCGTCATGCACGCTTGGCTCGGTCCATTCGGTGGATTGGCCGAGTAGATCAGCCGCGGCCTTCAGCAGGCCGCCGTTTTCGGGTTTGGCCTTCAATTTGGCCACGACATCGGCCTCGAAGGGGAAATCCTCGCGGAAGAAGTAATGCACCCACTCGGGCAGTTCGGTGAGCAGGCTCACCTTCTCACGCACGCTGTGAACGGCGGCGGCAGCCATCGCGTCATCGCTCCATTGCAACCCTTTGGCGGTCAAGAACGGCTTCGCCAGCCGCAACAGCTCCTCGGCGTTCAATTCGCGCAGATACTGCGCGTTGAACCACAGCGCTTTCTTCATGTCGAACTTCGCGTTGCTGCTGTGGATCTCCTCCGCGTCGAACAGCATGACCAGTTCCTGACGCGAGAGCTTTTCGCCCGCAGCCTTCGGCGTCCAGCCGAGCAGGCAGAGATAGTTGAACACGGCGGCGGGCAGGAAACCGGCGTTCATGTAACTGTGCTCGATGGCGCTGCCCTCGTCGCGCTTGCTCATCTTTGTGCCGTCGGGATTCAGGATCAGCGGGATGTGCGCGTAGGTCGGCGGCGTGGCACCGAAGGCGTTGAAGAGGTCGATGTGCTTCCACGTGTTCGACAGATGATCCTCGCCACGAATGACGTGGGAGATGCGCATCTCGATGTCATCGACCACATTGACGAAATGAAAGATGTAACTGCCGTCCGGGCGACGGATCGTCATGTCCGGCTCCTCGGTGGGCGCGAAGGTCACATCGCCACACACGAGATCATGCACGGTGATGGCGGTGCGGCTGAACTTGAAGCGCATCGCGCCATTTTCCTCCGCATACACGCGTCCGGCGTCCTCCAGCTTCTTGAAATAGGCGTCGTAGATGTCCTTGCGCTGGCTTTGGAAATACGGCCCGCAATCACCACCGACCTCCGGGCCTTCATCCCAGTCCAGCCCGAGCCAGCGCATGCCTTTGAGGATGCCCGCAGCCGCTTCCGCCGTGTTGCGCGCGCCATCGGTGTCCTCCACGCGCAACACGAACTTCCCGCCGGTCTTGCGGGCCATGAGCCAGTTGAACAAGGCCGTGCGCGCACCGCCGACATGAAGGTCACCGGTGGGAGAAGGAGCAAAACGAACGCGAATGGGCATGATGAGGAAAGTAGCGCGGGCAATCCTGCCTGCGGTTTTGGTGTTTGAAACGGGCCGCGATCATAGCCGGGAATCCTCGTTTCAAATTTGAAATCTCAAATTTCCATTCGTGCGTCATTGGTTATGCTCACCGCCATGAAGATCGCCCGCCTGCTCCTCATCCTGCTCGGCCTGCTGCTGCTCCTGGCCGTCGCCACCCCGCTTGTCGGCGCGTATGTGCTGCGCCGTTATGTGGACAAGGATTTCCTCGTCCGGCAAACCGAGAAGAACATCAACGCCCGCGTCCATATCGACGACGTGACGCTCACGCTCTTCACCTGGCCGCCGACGCTGCGCATCTCCGGCTTCAAGGTGGCCCCGCGCGATGAGTTTGTCGGCCGCCCGCTCGCCGAACGCCCGCCGCTGCCCGACGCGCCGGTCAAAATGGACATGGCCTACGCCGAACTCGTGCCGGAGGCGCTGCTGCAACGCCATTTCATGCCGCGCATCATCCGCTTCATCGGCGTGGATGTGCGCGAGTCCATCAGCCCTGACGGAGGCAGCTCAGTGGAAAGACTCTTCGCCCGGCCGATGGTAGATGCCGCCGGCATCGAGCCGGACGTGCCGCGAGCCATTCCCGTGCAACCCGCTTCAGCCGTGGGGTCGATCACGCCGCCAGCCACGGCGCCGCCGCCGACAGCAGCCCCCGAGCCTTCCCCGCAGGCTCCACGCCTCGCCCTCCAGGAGATCAGCATCGAGCAGGGACATTTCCGCATCAGCAATCAAAGCGCCGACGCCCGTTTCGACGGCGAGATCAGCGACTTCAACCTCTCCATCACCGAGATCGACATCGATCCCGCCGACCTCGGCGGCCACAACCATCTCAAAGCGCGGCTCGGGGCCAGGGCCGTGCTCGAAGGCGTCGCGCAGATCGGCGGGCGCATGCAGCAGGTGCGTTTCGCTGACATGCGGGTGAATGGCGAGGGCGATGTGAACCCGATCGATCCCGCCACGATGTCCTGGTCCCCGGCGGCGATGCTGAAACTCGTCATCGACCGCGGTTCCGTCCTCGGCGGCCACATGACCATCGGCGACGCGGCGGGCGACCAGCTCGACAAGCTCATGAAATACGGCATCGATCTGCGGGGCATCCGCATCGGCGGCCCCTTGCAGCAGGATCTGGCCGTCAATGTCCTGGTCAAGGAGCAAAGAATCACCTTCCTGGACAACGCGCACCTGGCCATGCCCGACTACGAGGTCACGGTGAAGCGCGACTCGTGGCTGGACATCGCCAAGGACAACCAGGGCATGCTCACGCGCCTGTATTGCGGCCCCGCCTTGAAGGAGCAGGTCGTCCGCGGCGTCGCCGCCCGCGGCCTGGGGAACACGATCTCGCGCATGGTCGTCGATGGCTTCTCCGACGAGCAGGGCCGCCTCTCCTTCGACCTCACCATCACCGGCACGCTTTCCCATCCCGAGGTGAAGCCCGACATCCAGCGCCGGCTCGAAGGGTTGCTCGGCGGCGGCATCGAGGAGAAGGCCAAAGGACTCATCGACACCTTCAAGGGACTCAAAGGTCTTTTCAAAAAAGACTGAGCCGCGCCGTGTCGCGTTGATTCTTCGGACATGCGAAGCAAAAAACAAACCCGTCGGCTTGGCAAGCGGCCCGGCGGCGCTAGCTTGCCCGCACTATGAGCAACAAAACTTCTGGATGCCTGATCGCGCTGCTCGTGCTGGCGCTTGTCGTCAGCCTGGGATTGAACCTTGGCCAGCTCCTGGGCAAGCTGGATCTCGATGTCGGAATGGAGGCGGGACTCACCTCCGCGCGTCCCAAGAAAAAACTGCACGAGGTGACAGTGCAGAACGCTTTGAAGCCCACGCGTGACAAGATCGTGCAAATCGACCTCGAAGGCATCATTTCGTCGATGGATGCGGGCGGTTTGTTCGCGGAGGCGCTGCCGGGCATTGACACGCTGAAACGCTCCCTGGAGCAGGCGGTGGAGGACAAGAATGTGAAGGCCGTCGTCCTGCACATCAATTCCCCCGGCGGCGAGGTGACGGCATCCGACATCCTTTACAATGCGGTCAAAAAGGCCGCGAAGGTGAAGCCGGTGGTGGTTTACATGGACTCGATGGCCGCGTCCGGCGGCTACTATGTGGCCTGCGGCGCGACGAAGATCGTGGCGAGCGAGACGACGCTGACGGCGAGCATCGGCGTGATCATGGAAACCGTGAACTACCACGAGCTCTTCGGCAAGGTGGGCCTGAGCATGGCGACCTTCACCAGCGGCGCGTTCAAGGACTCCCTCAGCGGCGCACGGCCGATGCGTGATGATGAGAAGGCATACGTCCAGAACCTCGTCACCCAGATGTATGACCGCTTCCTTGGCATCGTTTCCGAAGCGCGCGGCGTGCCGAAGGACACGCTCAAGAGCACCGTCGCCGACGGTCGCGTGGTGACGGGGCGCGAGGCGCTGAACGCGAAGCTCGTCGATCAGATCGGCTACATCGAGGATGCGTACACACTAGCGCGCGAGCTGGGCAAGGCGGCGGACGCCGGCGTGGTGAGGTACCGCCAGGACACGGGATTCTTTGAGGTACTCGCCGCCGCCAAGGCCGCGCCGCAGCCGGCGAAGGTGCAGGTGGACGTCGGCGGCGGCCTGCTGCCGAAGCTGCGGCCGGGCATGATGTATTACCTGCCGCCGAACTACGCGCATTGAGCATGCCGGACGCCTGCACAAGCGCCGTCCTGCGCGATCTCTCCGTGTATGTCAGCATCGCCACGGCGCTGGCGATCGCCGGCTACTGGATGCTGCGGCGTTACCGGCCCGGATCCGCCTGGAATCACGAGGGGCAGGTGCTCTCCCGGCCCTACGCCATGCCAGATCTCGTGCTGCTGGGCGCGCTGGGCCTGTTTTTCATTTTTGCCATCGAACCGCAACAGGCCGGCGGGGCTGGCGCAGACGGTGGCATGAGTGCCGGCGGGCTGGTGGCCAGCATGGTGCTCAACCTCCTCGTCTGCGCGGCGCTGCTGCTGTATCTGCACCGGATGCGCGGCCTGAATCCGGCGGAGCTCTTCGGCCTGCAGCACATCCACTGGCGATCTCTGGCGCTGGTGGTGCTGGTCTTCACGGTGATCATTTTGATCTCGGTGAACCTTGTGTCCGCCGTCGCCGTGAAGTGGCTGGAGGAGTTCTGGCCGGACCAGCAGCCGCAGGAGACGGTGCGCGCGTTCCGGGAGTCCGGCAGCATCGGATTCAAGTTCCTGGTGATCGTCGCCGCGGTCGTGATCGCCCCTCTTGCCGAGGAAACGCTCTTCCGCGGCTTTGTCTATGGCGTGCTGAAGCGCTACACGGACGCGCCGTTCGCGGCGCTGGCGTCGTCGCTCATGTTCGCGGTCATCCACATGCACGTCGGCAGCCTGCTGCCGCTGTGCATGCTGGCGGTGCTGTTCTGCCTGGCCTACGAGATCACCGGCTGCCTGCTGGCACCGATGCTGCTGCACGCCCTGTTCAATGGCACGAGCATCATCGGGATGATGTTTCTCGATGCTGGCGGCTAGATGCTTGATCCAACATCGAGCATCCAGCCTACATCACCATGCCGCCATCGACGGCGAGGATCTGCCCGGTGACGTAACGCGCGGCGGGACTGGCGAGATAGAGCGCGGCGGCGGAGATGTCGTCCGCCTGGCCGAAATCACCGAGCGGGATTTTCTTCAAAATCTCCTCCTTCACCTGGTCGTTGAGCACATGCGTCATGTCGGTGGCGATGAAGCCGGGGCAGATGCAGTTCGCGGTGACGCCACGTCCGGCGAACTCACGGGCCAGCGACTTCGTGAAGCCGATGAGCCCGGCCTTGCTGGCCGCGTAATTCGCCTGGCCCGCGTTGCCGATGAGGCCGATGACCGAGGCGATGTTGATGATGCGCGCGCCTTTCTGCTTCAAAATGCTGCGCTGCACGGCCTTCACCATGTTGAAGGCTCCTTTGAGGTTCGTGTCGAGCACCGCGTCCCAGTCCTCCTCGCTCATGCGCAGCAGCAGACCGTCCTTGGTGACTCCCGCGTTGTTCACCAGGATGTCCACATGATCGAAGTCGGCGATGATCTGCTTCCCCACCTCGGCGCAGGCCGCGCCATCGGCCACATCGAGAGCGTAGGCCTTCGCGGCGCCGGGATGCGCGGCGTTGATGGCGTCGGCGGCGCTTTGCGAATTGGCCTGCGTGCGGCTGACGACGGCGACCTTCGCGCCCTCGGCGGCGAAGGCTTCTGCGATGGCTTTGCCGATGCCGCGCCCGGCTCCGGTGACGACTGCGACCTTGTCTTGAAGTTTACCCATGCGTTCATCCATGAACGGCGGCCATCCACGTGCAAGAAGAAGGTGCGGGCACGCCAAGTCGCGTACACCTTCCACCATCCCGATGAGTGACGACGCGCCGCCCGCCGACAAGCCCTCCCTGTTGGAAATGTCCGCCTCATTCGGCGGCATTTGCGAGGTCATTGCCTTCCTGGCGCTTTCCGGCACCTGGCTCGGCAGCCTGGGACGTTTGCACTGGACGCTCGACCTGCTCTCTCACTTCCGGCTGCAATACCTCGTCGTCTGCGTACTGGTGCTGCTCTTCGCGCTGATCCGCCACCGCACCTGGATGGTTCTCGTGGCGCTGCTCTCGCTGCTGTGGAACGCGCAGATCGTCCACGCCTTCCACCAGACGGCTGAAAAGGCCGAAGCGAAGGCCGGCCGGACGCTGCGGGTGATGACCTTCAACGTGATGAGCGGCAATGAGAACCACGTCGCCGCCATCGAGCATGTGTTGCAGGCGGACGCGGACATCGTCTGCCTGCTGGAAGTGGACGAGACCTGGCGTCTGAGCCTGGAGCCGCTGCGCGTGAAGTATCCGCACCGCGTCGAGGAGATGAACGATGGCAACTTCGGCATCGCCTGCTACACGCGGCTGCCTTTGAAGAGCAGCGAGGTGCGACGCTTCACGATCTGGGCTTTACCGACCGTGCTGCTGAATCTCGACCACCTCGGCGTGCCGCTGACTTTCATCGGCACGCACCCGATCCCGCCGATGGGCGGCCAGAGCGCGGGAGAATGGCGTTCACAGCTCTCGCAACTCGGCACCATTGCCGCCAGCATCGAAGGAGAAGTCATCCTGGCCGGCGATCTCAATGCCACGCCCTGGTGCGAGGGCATGCGATTGCTGCGTGAGACCGGCGGGCTTGATTTTCATTCCGTTGATCCCGTCTGGCCGCCGACGTGGGGCTTGAAGCTGCCGATGATGATCCCCATCGACCATGTGCTCGTCAAAGGCGGCCTGAGCGTGCGGAAACGGGTGATCGGGCCGGACTTGGGCTCGGATCATCGTCCGGTGACGGTGGAGATCACGCGCTGAGTGTTTTCAGAATGAAAGAATGGAAAATAGAGGAACTGAAAATTGTGGAATGGCCTGAGAACGGATGATTTCGATCATTCTGAGTTCTTCCATTTGCTCCTCACGCCAGCACCGCCTTCACCGGATGATGCTCCTCGACTCCCGTGAGGCGCTGGTCGAGGCCCTGGAATTTGAAGCTGAACTTCCGGTGATCGATGCCCATGAGGTGGAGAATCGTGGCGTTGAGGTCGTTGATGTGGACGGGATCCTTCACGATGTTGTAGCTGAAGTCGTCGGTCTCACCGTGTTCGACGCCGCCTTTCACGCCGCCGCCGGCCAGCCACATGGTGAAATTGCGCGGATGGTGGTCGCGGCCGTAGTTGTCCTTCGTCAGCGTACCTTGCGAATAGACCGTGCGGCCGAACTCACCGCCCCAGACGACCAGCGTGTCCTGCAGCAGGCCGCGCTGCTTCAAGTCCATCACCAGCGCGGCGCAGGCCTGCTCGGTGTCCTTGACCTGCGCGGCGATGTTCTTCGGCAGGCCGCTGTGCTGGTCCCAGCCGCGGTGCAGGATCTGCACCACCCGCGTGCCACGCTCGATGAGGCGGCGTGCGAGGATGGCGCTGTGCGTGAAGCTGCCGCTGCGATGCACGTCCGCGCCATACATCTCCAGCGTGGCCTTGCTCTCCTTGCTCAGATCAGTGAGCTCCGGCACGCTGGTCTGCATGCGGAAGGCCATCTCGTATTGGGCGATGCGTGTCTGGATCTCTGGATCGCCCACGCGGTCGTGATTGATCGTGTTCAGACGGTTCAACGCATCGAGCATCGCACGACGATCTGAAGGATCGACGCCAGGGGGATTTTTCACATACAAAACGGGGTCGCCCTGGCCGCGCAGGGCCACGCCGCTGTATTTCGTAGGCAGGAAGCCGCTGCTCCACATGCGGGTGAAAAGCGCCTGCGCATTGCCCGTGGCCGGGAAGCTCGGCGTAAAGACCACGAAGGACGGCAGGTCGTTGCTCTCGCTGCCCAGGCCGTAGGAGAGCCAGGAGCCGATGCTCGGCTTGCCCGGCACCTCGCTGCCGGTCATGACAAAGGTGCAGGCCGGGTCGTGGTTGATCGCGCTGGTATGGACGCTTTTGATCACCGCGATCTCATCGACGATCTTCGCCGTGTGCGGCAGCAGCTCGCTGACAAAACGCCCGCACCGGCCGTGCCGCGCGAATTTGAACATGCTCGGCGCCACCGGCAGCCGTGCCTGGCCGCTGGTCATTCCGGTGATGCGCTGGCCGTTGCGGATGCTGTCTGGCAGATCCTTGTCAAAATACGGCTGGAGCTGCGGCTTGTGGTCCCACAGATCGAGCTGCGACGGCGCGCCGTTCATGTGCAGGTAGATGATGCGCTTCGCCTTCGGCGCGAAGTGCGGCATCCCTGCCAGCGGCACATGCACCGCCGAGGTCGCGGCCGCGCGCGCAAACTCCGCCCCAAGCATGCTGGCGAGCGCGATGTTGCCCGCCCGCAGACCGACATTGCCAAAGAATTGACGGCGGGTCTGCTGCTGGTGAAATTCGAGAAAGGGGTCCATTTGGGCAAGAAGAACGCCGGGAAAACGCGGGAGCTTGCGAGTTCAGGGATGGAGGAATGGCGGATGAAAAACTGAAAATGGCAGAATGCCCTGAAGCCCGTCGCGCCTCTGTCCATTTTCCATTCCCAGTTCTTCCATGCCTGCCATTCGCCTTCTTATCGGGCTGCCGGACGCTTCTGCAGCAAGAGCCCGTCAATACGATTCCGGCTTCTCTCCCGGTCGATCACCCCGCCCGCGCTCGAAACACCGCGCTTCACGAAGTTCAACCGCATCGTGGAGCCGGGCTTGGCAGGCACAAGATCCTGCGTGCCGGAATACACGCCCCACGGCTGCTCCAGCACCACCTCCTGCGACGGCCCGCGATAATGAATGTGCTGCGCACGGGCAAAGAACGAGCCTTCGGGCGTGATCACGGTCACTTTGGCATTGGATGCCTTCGCGAGACGGACTCCGCCCGTTTTGCCCTCGGGCACAAAACGGATGTCCCCCGCCTCGATCATCACAAACGGCGACTCGCACAGCACCAGACGCCGTTTTGGCTTCGTGGGCTCCATGTCGAGGATGTTGCCAGAAATCCAGGTGAAGGGGTCCACCCAGGTCAGCGTGTAAGTCACGCCATCCACCAGCGCGGAGGTGCCTTTGCCGACGAAGGTGCCGGGTCGTGACGCGTTGCGTCCGCCGTTGGGTCCGGAAAGCTCCGCATCCGTCACCAGCAGGCTTCTTGAAAGGCCCTGGTGCTCGAAAACAGCGATCCTCGGCAGCGGTTTGGCCTCCCATGCCTTGAGCTTCGCATCAGACAGGCGGTTCAGCGGCTCGTCGCGCTTCGTGACCGAGTCATGCACGCCATTCACCGCCGCCGCCGACCAGATGCCGACGCACGGCGTGAGCCACGGAAAGGAAAACAGGCAGGCGCTGCCGACGAACATCACACGGCGGAGTTTTTCACGCTTCATGGCTCAAGGGTGCTCAATCCGCGCAGGAGTGGCAAGCATGCTTTTCGTCCGCCGACGCAACATCACCAAACCCAGCGCCGCCATCCCCAGCGCGATAATCTGATAGCCGCTGAGGCCCAGGACGATCCTCGGCGTGTCGCGCAGGAACTCGTGCGCGAAGCGGAACAGGCCGTAGGCAGTGAGATAAAGAAAGAACAACCGGTCCCGCAGCACGCCGCGTCGTTGCAACAGCAGGATCACGACGAGGACGGCCACCTGGAACGCCCCCTCGACGAACGGCGCGGGCCAGCGCGCGATGCCGTGCATGTCCCGCGCGGCAAACACCCCGACGACGGGTTTGCCGAGGCAGCAGCCGTTCAAATAGCAGCCCACACGACCCAGCAGGATGCCCACGGGCACGATCACCGCGAAGGCATCGCCCGTGGATTTTTTGTGACCGGTGAGATGCTTCGTGAGTTCCACGCCCGCATACGCGCCGAGCAAACCGCCCAGCACCGACTTCCCCGTGGCCCAGCGCAGCCAGCGGTCCGGCCGCTCCCACTCCAGCCAGCCTTCGGCGACGAGATACGCGATCTTCGCCCCCGCAAACCCACCCACGAGCGCCCCGAGATAAATGAGCAGCAGATCGCTTTGCCCTTTCGCACGCCGATACCAATACAGCGCACCGATCAAGATGCCCGCCGCCATGAACGCGGCATACGCGGGACTGCCGGGAAGGAGTTGATGCTGTGGGAGCGAATTCACAAAGCCGCCTTGGTGTCGGGAAAGCCGGAGTAGTAGCGGCAGAAGGAGTCGAGTTTGCCATCCGGGCGGATCACATGCGTGCAGCAGCGGTCGATGCGGTCCTCGTCCCATGTCCACGCGTCCATGAACGGCTTCACCATGAGGCGGAAGGCCATGCTGCGTTTTTTTTCCAACGTCTTGAGCAGTTCGCCGAGCGGTTCGTTCTCGCAGCCGCATTTGGCGAGGTCTTCGAGCGTGTAATGAATCTTGTCATGCAGGAAGCCCTGCAACTTTGTGAAGTCGAGGAAGTCGCTGACATGCCACACCTGATCGCCACGACGGATGATGTAGCCGATGGTGGCGCAGTTTGGATCGCCGCAGGGCAAGGGCGTGAAATCTTCGAAGCGCAGCCCTCCTTGCGACTGCTCCACGGCGGCGAGCAGGATGTCGGCGGTGTTGAGCCGCTGCTTCGCATCGGGCGTTTGATTGCGTCCGCTCAGAAACTCCGGCTGGAAAGTGATGCCGTGGATGTTGGCGTCATCGAGGCCGAAACGAATCGTCTGCCAGAGGTGCGGCAGGTTGTCGTGCGTCACCGTCATCGCCAGCGTGACCGGAATGTTCACTGCGGCGAGGTTGGCGAGCGCCTGACGCTTCACTTCGCGCAAATCGGCGCCGCGCAGCGCCTTGTGCCCGGCTTCCTGCAATCCATCGAATTGCAAATAGACCTGCAAACCGCCGCTGCGGAAGATTTCGCCGAGTTCCTGGCAAAGCGCGGGTTCCTTGGCGAGTCGCACACCGTTCGTGTTGAGCAGCAGGAAGTCGATTTTCTCGTGCTGCTTCGCCCAACGACAGATTTCAGCCAGTTGCGGATGCAGCGTTGGCTCGCCACCGGAAAGCTGGAGGATCTCGATCTTGCCCTTGCGTGCGATCACGCCTTCGACTCGCGCCTGAATCTCGGCCATCGACACCGCATCAAGCTTCGAGCCAATGCCGACGGGTGAGTCCGCGTAACACGTCGGGCAGGCGAGATTGCACGAGTGTACAATCTCGATGAGCGCGAGGCAGGTGGACAGCGTCTCGATGGGATTCACGCCGCGTCCTTCCGCATTGCGGCCCAGAGTTCCCGCATTTTTGCCGGTCGCATCGCAGCACGCGCCACCTGAGCAGCAGCGGTTCTCCTCCCTGCCCTGCGCCAGCCAGTAGAACCGCGCATCACTGGCGATGCAGGCGCTGAACTCCCCATGCGTGATGCAGCGGCGCTTCATGAACACCTTCCCATCCACCTGCTCCACCGTGGCCGGGCATGGCGCATGGCACTGCGGGCAGCGGGAGGTCGTGCGTTTGAGAACCGTCGTGTTCATCAAGAATTGCTGACCAGCACGAGACAACCGACGAACAACGAGGCCAGCATGAGCGCCCAACCGCCGAAGATGAGCCCGGCGGTCAGCCAGCCGGAGCCGCCTTTGCCCAGCTTGACGCTGGAGACGATGTGCAGGATGAGAACCACCAGACCCGCCAAACCCCAGACCGCCTCTGCGACGGCATTTTGCATGGCCAGCAGGCCAAACGTGCAGCCAGGGACGATCACGGTGGTCATGATCCACACAAACCACCAAAGTCCCCTTCCCTCCGTCATTTGGGCGCTGTTTTCATTCATGAGCGTGATTCAATCGTGAACTGCGAGTCCTGCAAGACGCTTTCCTTCACACCGGCGCGTAAACACAGCCCGCGAAGAAGGACACCGCCATCAACACCCAGCCGCCCCAGAAGATCAGCGCCGACTGCCAGAAGGCCGTCCGGTCGAGTTTCATGCTGGCGATGAAATGCAGCACAAGCCCGCCCACGCAGAGCGCCAGGGCCGTCTCCGCGCGGCAGAATGGCGCGACTCCCGGCATCGGCACGGCGGCGAGAATCCAGAGGAACCACCATCCACCCTTCGCAGACAGTTGCGGGCTGTGTTTTTCATCCATGCGCCGATTCAATCGTTCCCAAAAGCCGCTGGCAAGATGCTTTCTCACGCTGTCGTTCTCCTGCGCCTCATGATCCGCCGACTTTTTCTCTCCCTGCTGGCCCTGCCGTTGCTCGTTTCCGCCGCGGATGCGCCGCCGAACATTGTGATGATCATCTCGGACGATCATCTGTGGAGTGATTACGGCTTCATGGGCCACCAGATCATCCAGACGCCGAATCTGGACCGGCTGGCGAGTGAAAGCCTGACGTTTCGTCGTGGCTATGTGACCAGCAGCCTGTGCTGCCCGAGCCTGGCGACGATCATCACCGGGCTGTATCCACATCAGCACAAGGTGACGAGCAACGATCCACCGATTCCGACTGGCATGGCAAAGAAAGGCTTTCAAAACAGCAAGGAGTTCGAAGCAGGCCGCGAAGTGATGAGCAAGCATCTCGAAGAAGCGGGCACGCTGCCGACGATGCTGAAGCAGAAAGGCTACCTGAGCCTGCAAACCGGCAAATGGTGGCAGAAACATTTCTCGCGCGGCGGTTTCACCCACGGTATGACGCACGGCGGCCGGCATGGCGACGCGGGGCTGGACATCGGCCGCAAGACGATACAGCCCGTTTATGATTTCATCGCCGACGCCAAGAAGCAGCAGAAGCCGTTCTTCGTGTGGTATGCGCCGATGATGCCGCACGATCCGCACACGCCGCCGCAGCGCCTGCTCGACAAATACAAGGACAAGACACCCAGCGAGCACGTGGCGAAGTATTGGGCGATGGTGGAGTGGTTCGACGAGACCTGCGGCGAACTGGTGAAGCACATCGACAACCAGGGCCTCAAGGAGAACACGATCTTCGTTTACATCAGCGACAACGGCTGGATCACCAACCCGCAGACCGGGCGCTTCGACGCCAAATCGAAACAAAGCCAGTATGACGGTGGTTTGCGCGCACCGATCATGATCCGCTGGCCCGGCAAGGTGCGGCCGAGGATGACGGACGAGCTGGCGCAGTCGATCGATCTGGCGCCGACGCTGCTCAAGGCGGCGGGACTGGAGCCGACGAAGGCCATGCCGGGCAACAACTTGCTCGATGAAGCCGCTGTCAGCGCCCGCAAGACGCTCTACGGCGAGTGCTTCACGCACAACTTTGTCGATCTCGACAATCCTGCCGCCAACCTGCGCTGGCGCTGGGTGGTGGACGGTCACGACAAGCTCATCGTGCCGGACAGGACGAACCAGCCGGATGATGTCGTCGAACTCTACGATCTGAAGGCCGATCCGACGGAGGAGAAGAACCTGGCGGCAGAGAGTGCGGACAAGGTGCAGGCATTGGCTGCGAAACTGGACGCATGGTGGAAACCGTGACACGGCGGGGCATGATGCGGAAGAAAACAAGGCGGCGCAGGCGCATGGCATGTAAACAACCGCGGGCGGGCAATATCGCCCCTCCGCCCCCGTTGATCTTCGCCCCATGAAATGTGCCCCCTGGCTCCTGCCGCTGCTATCCCTCACCCTCCACGCCACTGACTGGCCGATGTGGCGTTTTGATGCACAACGCACGGCGGCCTCGGATGAAAAACTGCCCGCGAGGCTCCAGCTCGAATGGGAACGCGTGGAATCCCCGCGCGAGCAGGTCTGGGACGATCCGCTGAACCATGACCTGATGAGCTACGACCGCGTGTTCGAGCCGGTGGTGCTGGGTGATTTGATGTTTGCCGGCTTCAATGACCGCGACAAGGTGATGGCGCTGGATTTGAAGACGGGACAGGAGCGCTGGAGTTTCTTCACCGGCGCGCCGGTGCGCCTGCCGCCCGCCTGCTGGCAGGGAAAAATCTATTTCACCAGCGATGACGGCCACCTCTACTGCCTGCGCGCGGCGGATGGTGTGAAGTTGTGGTCCTTCAACGGGGCGCCCTCGGCGCGCAAGGCGCTGGGAAACCGCCGCCTCACCTCCGCCTGGCCCGCGCGCGGCGGCGCGGTGGTGCGTGACGGCAGGGTGTTCTTTGCCGCGAGCGTCTGGCCCTTCATGGGCACCTTTATCCACTCGCTCGATGCGGAGACGGGCGCGGTCGTGTGGGTGAACGACGGCACGGGCGCGGACTTCATCAAGCAGCCGCACAGCGCCCCCTCCTTTGCCGGTGTGGCCCCGCAAGGCGCGCTGGTGGCCACGAAAGACACCCTGCTCGTGCCCGGCGGCCGCTCGGTGCCAGCGGGCTTTGACCTTGCCACCGGAGCCTTGAAGTACTTCCACCTCAATGACGGCGGAAAGGGGAATGGCGGCAGTTTCGTCGC
Source organism: Verrucomicrobiaceae bacterium (assembly GCA_016795375.1). GTDB lineage: Bacteria > Verrucomicrobiota > Verrucomicrobiia > Verrucomicrobiales > Verrucomicrobiaceae > Prosthecobacter. The sequence goes on along the minus strand of JAEUHJ010000157.1, from coordinate 18,937 downwards.
CGCAGGTGACAGCTACTTCCACGTCCATACTCGCGAACGCGGCGTGCGCGTCTATGACCTGAAGACCGGCACGCAGGGCAAGTCGGAAATGAACGAGCCGGTGATCGCTGGAAGCCGCCTGTTCGACTCCAACGCCGAAAAAGTGCGTGAGCTCGGCACGAGTGAAAAAGTGCTCTGGGAGGTCAAGGCCGACGGCTCCGGCGATCTTATCAAGGCGGGCGACCATCTCTACGCCGCCGGCAAAAACAGCCTCACCGCCATCTCCTTGGACGAAAAACCCCGGGTGGCTTGGTCGCTGCCTGTGCGGGGAGAGGTGCGCCGCCTGCTCGCGGCCAGTGGAAAGCTCATCGCCGTGACTTTGGACGGCCGCATCCAGGTGTATGGCGCGGGCAAAGGCCCCGGACGTGTCGCAGTGACGGCGCAGCCGCCCGCGCAGGCCCCGGCGGCCTCCGTGAAGCTCGCACAGGACCTGCTGGCAAAGCTCGATGACCACGCGGGCCATGCCTTGATCTTCGGCGCGAAGGAGCGCGGCCTTCTGGATGCCCTGCTCGCGCAGTCGCAGATGCAGATCACCGTGGTGGATGAGGATGTCGAGGCGGTGGAGGCGCTCCGCCGCGAATACGATGCGCGCGGCGTGTACGGCACGCGCGTCACCTTCCACGCCGGGGATGCGGCCTCCTTCCAGGCACCGCCCTATTTCGCGCATCTCGTCGTCGCGCCGCCGACGCAGCTCGCCGCCGCTTATGCCTCCGTGCGGCCATACGGCGGCGTCCTGCTCTGCGACGGGGCCGCGAACATCACCGCGCTCGAAGGCGCGAAACTCGAAAAGCATGGCGGGCTCTCCCTCATCATCCGCGAAGGCGCGCTGCCGGGGTCGGCGGACTGGACGCATCAGTATGGGGACATCGGCAACACGGTGAAGTCCGATGACAGCCGCGTGCGCGCGCCGTTGGGCGTGCTGTGGTTCGGCGGCAGCTCGAACCTCGACGTGCTCCCGCGTCACGGCCACGGGCCGCCGGAGCAGGTCGTTGGCGGCCGCCTTTACATCGAGGGCATGAGGAGCCTCAGCGCGCGTGATGTCTATACCGGCCGCGTGCTCTGGCGGCATGACTTCGCGGATCTCGGCACCTTCGGCATCTACTACAATGAGACCTACGCCGACACACCGCTGAGCACGACTTACAATCAAAAGCACATCCCCGGTGCGAACGGCCGCGGCACGAACTTCATCGCCACCGCCGACAGTGTGTATGTGGCGCTGAAAGGCGGGTGCCAGGTGCTCGATGCCCGCAATGGCCGGCTCCAAAAGACGATCAAGCTGCGTGATGACGCCAAAGACCCCGCGCAGTGGGCCTTCATCGGAGTCTTTGAGGATCTCCTGCTCGGCGGCGATGACTTCGCGCACTTCAGCCTGAAGACCGGCGTGGCCAGAAGCCGCGCCGCCGCCCCCATCGAGGATTACTCCGCCAGCGGCGGCCTCGCCGTGTTCGACCGTCACTCCGGCAAGCGGCTGTGGCGGGTGAGGGCGCGGCACAGCTTTCTGCACAACGCCATCGTCGCGGGCAACGGCCGCATCTACTGCCTCGACAAGCTCACCAAACATGCCGAGGGGCTGCTCAAACGCCGTGGACAGGAGCTGCCGCAGGACTATCGCGTCGTCGCCTTCGATGCGCGCACCGGCCGCGTGCTATGGGAGCAGTCGCAGGAGGTCTTCGGCACCTGGCTTGGATATTCCGCCAAGCATGACATCCTGCTGCAAGCCGGAGCCAAGGCGGGCGACCGCATCTCCTCCGAGGTGGGTGATGGCATGATCGCCTACGAGGGCGGCACCGGCCGCGTGCGCTGGAAGGATCTCAAGCGCGCCTACACCGGCCCCTGCATCCTGCATAACGAGACCATCCTCACCGGCGCGAACTCCTACAACAGCTCCGGCGGCGCCTTCGACCTGCTCACCGGCGAACCGCACCTCGTGAAGAATCCGCTCACCGGCCAGATGGAGCCCTGGCGCCTCAACCGCACCTATGGCTGCAACACCATCATCGCCAGCGAGCACCTGCTCACCTACCGCAGCGGCGCGGCGGGCTTCTACGACCTCGACAGCATGAGCGGCACCTCCAACCTCGGCGGATTCAAATCCGGCTGTACCTCCAACCTCGTCGTCGCCAACGGCGTGCTCAACGCGCCCGACTACACCCGCACCTGCTCCTGCGCCTATCAAAACCAGACCTCGCTCGCCCTCATCCACATGCCCGACATGGAGATGTGGAGCTACAGCCAGTTCGGGCTCGACTCCAGGCAGGGCGACCGCATCCTGCGCGTCGGCATCAACTTCGGAGCCCCTGGCAACCGCCGCGCAGCCGACGGCACCCTCTGGCTCGAGCATCCCCATGTCGGCGACGGCAACGCGCCGCGGCTCGGGGTCGAGGGCATCGGCCCAAACATGAAATGGTTCCGCCGTCACAGCTCACAAATCACCGACGCGGGAGAAAGCCAGCCCTGGATCGCCGCCTCCGGATTGATCGGCGAATGCGAAATGATCATCACGCCCTCACTGTGCCGCCCGCTGCTCGTCAAACCCGTCAAGAAGTCCGATGACGACGATGATGACAGGCCTGGCGCAGCCAAAAAGGGCGGTGCAAAGCCCAAGGCGGCCGCGCCTGTGCCCACGCCGGAGCCGCTGCTGAAGGTGGACTACCCTCCCCTCCCCCACACTGTCCGCCTGCATTTCAGCGAACCGGAGTCCCTGCCCGCCGGCCGGCGTGTGTTTGATGTCATGCTCCAGGGGAAAACCGTGCTGAAAAACTTCGACCCGGCCGCTGAAGGCGGGATCCTCGTATGTGAATTCACCGGCGTGTCCATCGGTGCCGGCCTGCGGATCACGCTGAAGGCGGCCGCAGGCTCGAAAGCACCGCCGGTCCTTTGCGGCGTGGAGTTGATCGCGCAGCCATAGGGGCCGCTGACCGAAACCGTCCTTGAAGCACCCGCGCTTTAATCCAGAAACCGGAACTCAGGCGTGGCCCAGAGGATTTGGATGAATCTGGCCCAGAGATCGCGGGTTTCTTCAGCGGTGGCGTTGCCGGAGGTGCTGGAGTCGAGGAAGTCGCGGACTTGGGAGAGCTCCTTGCCGGTCGGCGCGCGCTGGAGTGAATTCTGGAAGGCGATGTGGATGCGCTTTGCTGTGTCGTCGGATGATTTGAGGACGAGACCGGCGGCGGCACGGGCCTGTTCGATGACTTTGGGCGAGTTCATCAGGAACAGCGCCTGCGTGGCGACGGTGCTGGTGGTGCGCTGCGCGATGGGCTGGTTGATGTCGGCGAAGTCGAAAACTTCAAAGAGCGGATGGCGCACGTTGCGGAAGGCGGCGGTGTAGAGGCTGCGACGTGTGTCATTGAACGGATAGCCGTACTCGAGATTTTGAACCTTCGAGTCGTTGGCATCGACCGCCGTGGCCTGCACACCCGGACCACCGAAAGCACGGTCCAAGGTGCCTGCGGCGGCGAGCATGGCGTCGCGGATGCACTCGGCATCGAGACGTTTGCGGTTCATGTGCGAGAGCAGGCGGTTGTCGGGATCGATGGAATGCGGATTTTGGAACGCGGAATCCGGAATGCCGGAGGCTGGGGATTCCGCATTCCGCACTCCGAACTCCGCATTCACCGAGCTCATGCGATAGGTGCGCGACATGACCATCTCCTTCACGAGTCGCTTCAAACTCCAGCCGCCCTCCATGAACTGGATGGCGAGGTGATCGAGCAGCTCGGGATGCGAGGGGGCCTCGCCGGTCGAACCGAAGTTGTCGGTGGTGCGGACGATGCCGGCGCCGAAGATCCAATGCCACACATGGTTCACCATCACACGCGCGGCGAGCGGATTGTCACGCGAGGTGATCCATTGCGCGAGCTGCAGCCGCCCGCTGGCATCAGCGGGAATGACGGGCGCACTCGGACGCATGGCGGCCTGGATGAAGCCGCGTGGCACGGAGGCGCCGAGATTGCGCGTGCTGCCGCGGATGTGGATTTGCGCATCCTCCGGCGTGCTGTCCTCGGCGACGGACATGGCGCTGGGGCGCTCCGGCGATTCCTTTTGCAGGGTTTTGAGCTGCTTCTCCAGCCCCGCAAGCCTGGCGCCACTCTCCTGCATGGCATTCTGCTTCTGGCTGAGGCCGGCGAGCTTGCTTTTGAGCCTCACCGCGTCTGCGGTCTCCGTTTTGACACCACCTTGGTTGTCGAGCACGGCCTCGGAAGGAATGAACTGCACGGCATCGACGGTGACATAGCCCTGAGAGCCGGCATTCGAGATCAACACGAAGCCTTGTCCGTTGGACTCGAAGCGATAGGTGCCGAGAGACGCGAATTGCAGTCCTTTGACGCTGTTGGTGGCCATCTTGATGCCCTTCAAGTCCTCGCCGTCGGCATGCAGGATGGTGACGGTGACACTTTCGGCACGGCCAGGGCCGGCGTTGAACGCCACGCGCACTTCGTAGAGTCCGGCTTTCGGCAGCTTCGGCGTGAAAGTGATGGTTTTCTCGCCTTTGCCCATGTCGTGGTCACTGACGTAGCCTTCGCCGATGTATGGCGCGCAGGAGGTGGATTTCTTCCACATGCCGACCTTCTGCGCGGCGCTGTCATCGACGACGATGCCGGGCAGATCGGAGATGGCGATGGTCTTGCGCTTGCGCAGGTCGGCGCTGTCCGCATCGCGCAGATCATCCTTGAGCGCGGCGATCTCGTCCTTGAGCGCGGTCACCTGCTGCTCGTGCTTCCGCATCACGATTTCGGCGTCACCGTCGAGCGGCAGCGGCGTGTCGATCCAATGCGCGACGTTGTCGGTGTAATTCTTGAGCGTCCTGGTGCTGCGCAGGATGCCGGCGAGCGCGTAGTAGTCGCGGGCGGAGATCGGGTCAAACTTGTGGTCGTGGCAGCGGGCGCAGCCGATGGTGAGGCCGAGGAAGGCGCGGCCCAGGGTGTCGAGCTGCTCATCGACGATGTCCATGCGCAGCATGCCTTTGTCCTGCTCCTCGTAGTTCGTCGGGCCGAGGGCGAGGAAGCCCGTCGCTGTGAGCTGGCGGCGGCGCTGCGCGGCATTCTCGTGCGGCATGAGATCGCCCGCGAGCTGCTCGGTGATCATGCGGTCAACGGGTGCGTTGTCGCGAATGGATTCGATGACGTAATCACGGAAACGCCACGCGTCCTTGAACGGCAGTGAGCGTCCGCCGCCGGAGGACTCGGCAAAGCGTGTGATGTCGAGCCAGTGCGAGGCGAAGCGTTCGGCGAAGGCATCGCTGGCGAGCATGCGGTCCACGAGCTGCTCATAATTCTGCGGCGGCAGTTCCTCCTCAGCCGTCGGCGGCAGGCCGGTGAGATCAAAGGACAACCGGCGCAGCAGCGTGCGCGCAGGCGCATCCGGCTCAGGCGCGAGCTTGGCAGCCTCGAGTTTGGCGAGAATGAAATGGTCGATGGAATTCACCGGCCACGATTTGTTTAGCACCCGAGGCTGCGGGTGATCCCTGGGTGGCTGGAAGGACCAGAAACTGGCGTCGGCACGCGGTTGCTTGTGTTTGTCTGTGGAGCTGGCGACAGCATCGCGTGGATCGGGCGCGCCGGATCCGATCCAGAGCTTCAGATCGGCGATTTCGCTGTCCTTGAGTTTGCGCTTCGGCGGCATCTTCAAATCGCGGTCGGTGTAGGAGACCGCACGCCAGAGGTGAGAAGCATCCAGCCTGCCCGGAAGGATGGCCGGGCCGGAATCCCCGCCGTTTTGCCACCCGGCACGCGAATCGAGGCGCAGGCCGCCCTTCTGCTTGTCGGGGCCGTGGCATTCGATGCAGTTCTCGATGAGCAGCGGGCGGATGCGTTGCTCGAAATGCACCATGTCCGCTGCGGAGGCCGGGGCAGCGGCCACAAAGGCAAAAACGAGGGCTCGTCGGATCATCAGAGGCTCCGTGCAAACGCCCGGCTTGCGAGGCGTCTTTCAGGCGCTGAAAACGAGGAGGTGATGCTGGGTGAAACGGCCCAGCACGCGGACATCTGGAAGCGCTGCCGACCGTGCCATCTGTGTGAGATCAGCGAGAGTTTCCGGAAAGTCATGGGCGGCGACGTGGGCGCAGGCTTCCTCAAGCTGGCCGGGCGGGACGGCGGTCCAGTGCGTGCGCATGGTGTCGAGATAGGCGGCGAGGTACTGGTCGCGAGTTTGATCATCCTCGCGCACGACATCGGCCATGATGAGCTGGCCGCCGGGCGTGAGTTTCGCGGCGCAGGCGTGGAAGAGGCGTTGTTTCGCCGCCGGGTCGAGATGATGCACGGCGAAGCCGGTGAAGATGATGTCGAAGGTCGAGGCGGCGCTCTCCACGGCCTGCTGCATGTCTCGATGATGCAGCGAGACATTCGCGAGGCCGCCCAAGTAATCGCGCGCTTCATCGAGGGCGCCGGCCGAGAGATCGACACCATCGTAGGCGGCAGGTGGCGCGGCTTTGAGGCACGGGGCGAGGAAGCGGGCGTTGCCACAACCGAGATCGAGCAGCGTGTAGCCGCCTTGGGCATGACGCCGGCGCAGCAGCCCGGCGACATGGGCGTAGATCTCACGGTGGAACATGTAGTTTTGCTCCGTGATGGCGTCATAGAGCGTCCATGCCTTGCGGAAGAGGGCGGTGTTGTCGTCCTGGGCGGGGCTTTGACTCATTTCGTGCGTGCGGGAGAACCGTGGCGGTTGAACAGGACGAGGCAGGCGCTGAAGGCGAGCATGACGGCGATGCCATTGAGCGCCATGCCCATGTTGTACTTCGTTTTCAGCCAGGCGACCATCTCCGGGCTGAAATGACCGGCGAGATTGCCGAGCGAGTTGATCCACGCGATGCCTGCCGCCGCGGCGGTGCCGGAAAGAATGGCGGTGGGCAGCGCCCAGAAGCAGGCGGCGGCGGACATGACACCGGTGATCGCAATGGCGAGCGCCACCATCACGAGAGCCGGCGGCAGCCCCGGCAGACCGCTGATCGCGAAGGCCGCGGCGGCGATGAGCGCTGAGAGGCCGATGTGCCGGCGGCGTTCGCCCGTGCGGTCGGAATGACGGCTGACGAGCACCATGCCGACGGCGGCAACGCCCCACGGAATGGCGGAGTAGAGGCCGATCTGCCATTTGTCCTTCGTGAAGGTGTTTTCAACGATCTGCGGCAGCCAGAAGGAGGCACCATACAAACCGACCACGATGCCGAAGTAGATGAGGCAGCACAGCCAGACCAGCGGTGATTTGAGGGCGTCAGACGCACGGTGGTTGTGGTGGCCCTGCGCGGCTTTCGTGCGTTCCTCGGCTTCAAGACGATCGTGTAACAGGCGTTTCTCATCCGCGCTGAGCCAGGCGGCCTTTTCAGGGCGATCCGTCAGCAGAAACGGCACGCAGACACCGACGAGCACGCTGGGGAGACCTTCGATGATGAAGAGCCACTGCCAGGCTTTGAGTCCGTGCCAGCCGTCACTGACTTGCAGCAGCCAGCCGGAGAGCGGCGAACCTAAAACGCCGGCAAGCGTGATCGCCGTCATGAACAGCGCCACCATGCGCGCCCGGTGCTCGCGCGGAAACCAGTAGGTCAGGTACAAGATGATGCCGGGGAAGAATCCAGCCTCCGCGATGCCGAGCAGGAAGCGCAGCGTGTAAAACGACGCCGGGCTCGAACTGACGGACATCAACGCGGAGACGACACCCCAGCCGATCATGATGCGTGCGATCCACAATCGAGCGCCGACACGATGCAGGATGATGTTTCCCGGCACCTCGAAGAGGAAGTAGCCGATGAAGAAGATGCCCGAGCCGGTGGCGAACACCGCATCCGAGAACCACGGCTCCACCTTCAGGCCGAGCTTTGCGAAACCGACGTTCACGCGATCGAGATACGCGAGAATGTAACAGACGAAGAGCAGCGGGATGAGCCGCAGCGCCACCTTGCGGTAGGTGGCGGCGGAGAAAGCGTCCTCAGCGACTGGGTTCAACGGCATGCGGACCCATGAGAGCACCAGCCCGGACAAATGCCAGTCAGTACCAACGATGGCGCCGTTCGCGCGGGGTGATGGCGCGCCCGCCCGGACTGAACGGACTGCGATCCGCGCGTTCCATCGGCGTGATGGCACGACCGCCCGGACTGTGGATGCTGCGCGCACCGGCACGCGGGGCGTGGGGGCGCGGTGTGACGTAGCAGGAGGCCAGGGAGCTGGCAAACAAGACAGAGAGAAGGAATCGATGCGTTTTCATGGTGAAGCTGGACCGATGGAAGAACCTGTCGTCACGGAATGAACACCGGGACGCCGTCTTGTCCAGACATGTAAAGGATGGGATTTTGCTTTCGTTTTTTTCACGCCCGTTTCACTGTTCCGCCCTCAAAACACCGACCACCATGACTCCCGAAGAAGCCCAAGCCCAGCTCGACACCCAGGTCCGCGAAATCATCAACTGGCATTTCTCGCCGGAAACGGGCTGCCAGTTCTGGCTGGAGTGGGCGAAGAAGAATTTCGACCCGCGCGGCGTGGTGAACAGCTACGCGGACATCATCGCCAAGTTTGACCACTTCCAGGATGAGTACCTGCGCGACCTCCAGCCCGAGGTGTGGGTGCCGAAAGCCTTCGCGGGCAAGCCCTTCAACATCTTTGAAACCGGCGGCACCACCGGCATGCCGAAGCAGCGCATCGGCTGGAACGATTTCCGCGTCGATTACGAGGAGTTCAGCCACAAGCTCAAGGACGATCACTTCCCGAAGGGGCAGAGCTGGATCATGGTCGGCCCCACCGGCCCGCGCCGCCTGCGTCTGGCCGTGGAGCACCTCGCCAACTATCGCGGCAGCGCCTGCTACTTTGTCGATCTCGATCCGCGTTTTGTGAAGAAGGTCATCTCGAACAAGCAGTTCGATGTAGCGCGTCAGTACATGGACCACGTCGTCGATCAGGCGGTGCTCCTGCTGAAGAACCGCAAGATCTCAGCCATCTTCACCACGCCGAAGCTCCTCGAAGCGCTGGCTGAAAAGGTCGATCTCTACAGCGCGGGCATCCGCGGCTGCTTCGTCGGCGGCACCACCATGACGCCGCAGTATGTGCGCTTCATCGTTGAAGAGGTGCTCGAAGGCAAAATCGGCTTCTACCCCACCTACGGGAACACTTTGATGGGCCTGGCCGCCAGCGTGCCGCTGGAGCCTTCCGACAATTTCTCGATCACATATTACGCCCCGCAGCCGCGTGCCGTGCTGCGCATCGTCGATCCGAAGGCGACGAACAACACTGTCGATTACGACGCCTGGGGCCGTGTGGAGCTCACCACGCTCACAAAGGAGTTCTTCATGCCGCGTTTCCTCGAGCGCGACGAGGCCATGCGGCGCAAACCGCGCGCGCCTTACGCCTGGGATGGCGTCGCCGACGTGCGTCCCTTCGGCGCGATGGAGAAGACCATCGTCGAAGGCGTTTATTAGCCTGCGGACAATGACGGACGAGTCAATCCAGGTGACGAACACGCCGGGGGGTTGCCATGCGACATTCTGATTTCATCTTCGCTGCTGAAAGCGGCCCAAACTCCTGTTTGCATTCCCGGCTTCTCGCGCTTTAAGACTGCCCTCCCGAGACTCTTGAAGACCATCACTCAACCGCAGGAATGAAGATCGCACTGGATGTCATGGGGGGCGATTTCGCCCCTCAAAATCCCATCGGCGGCGTCAAGCTCGCCCTCGACTCCCTGCCGCAGCTCACCAAGCTGTTCCTTGTCGGCATTCCTGAGGCCATCGAGAAGGAATTGAGGACACAGGGAGTCTCCAGTTCGAAACTAGAGATCGTTCCGGCCAGCCAGATCGTGGACATGGCCGACAGCGGTCTCGACGCGGTGCGGAAAAAGAAGGACAGCTCCATCAGCGTCGCGGTGGATCTGGTGAAAAACGGCAAGGCCGACGCCGTCGTCAGCGCCGGACACACGGGAGCCGCCGTGACGGCCTCCCTGATCAAGCTGCGCACGCTCACGCACATCGAGCGCCCCGCCATCGCCTCCCTCATGCCGTCGCTGACAAAGCACTGGATCCTCATCGACGCCGGGGCCAATCCAGACAGCGAACCCGCCCACCTCGTGCAGAACGCCATCATGGGCAGTGTTTATGCCCGCCATGTGCTCGGCCGCGAAAACCCGGCTGTCGGCCTCATGTCCAACGGCACCGAGGAGGAGAAAGGCAACGCGCTCTGCAAGGAAACCGGCAAACTGCTGCGCCACACGGCGGGGCTGAACTTCATCGGCAATGTCGAGGGCCACGATGTCTGGGAGACGCCGCCGGATGTCGTCGTGTGCGACGGATTCACTGGCAATGTCGTTCTGAAAAACGCCGAGGCCCTCTCTCATGCGATCTTCCGCATGGTGAAAAGCCAGATCAAGGCGGGCTTCTGGACAAAAGTCGGCGGCCTGCTGGCCAGGCCGGCCTTCAGGCGCGTCCACACCCGCACCAATCCCGACGAGGTCGGCGGCATGCCGCTGCTGGGCCTCAACGGCATCACCATCATCTCCCACGGCAGCGCATCTCCGCTTGCCATGAAGAACGCCATCCGGCAGGCTTGCGAGAACGTCAGACATCAGGTGAACCCGCACATCGAAGCCGCTGCCACCGCCCACTCCATCGCCCTCCATGCCCGCTCCTAGTTCCCAGCCTTTCTGCGCCTCCAGCATCATCGGCACCGGCAGCTACATGCCGGAGAAGGTGCTGACCAACGACGACCTCTCCAAAATCGTCGATACCAACGATGAATGGATCACCACGCGCACCGGCATCAAGGAGCGCCGCATCGCCGCGGATGACCAGGCCACCAGCGACCTTGCCTCCGAGGCCGCCCGTCGCGCCATGGCCGCCGCAGGCGTCACTGCTGAGGAAATCCAGCTCATCATCGTCGCCACCGTCACGCCGGACATGTTCTTCCCCTCCACCGCCTGCTTCGTGCAGAAGAAGATCGGCGCGGCGAACGCCGTGTGCTTCGACGTTTCCGCCGCCTGCTCCGGCTTCCTCTATGCGCTGCAAGTCGCGCGCCACTTCATCAACACCGGCAACCGCACCACGGCGCTGGTCATCGGCGCGGAGAAGCTCAGCAGCCTCGTGAACTGGAAGGACCGCAACACCTGCGTCCTCTTTGGCGACGGCGCGGGCGCGGTCGTCATCCGCCGCGCGGAAGAATGCGCGGACGCCCCCGGCCGTGTGCTCTCCACCGTCATGGGCAGCGACGGAAACCTCGCTGATCTGCTCAAAGTGCCCGGTGGCGCGTCCTTCTGCCCCATCACGCCGGAAAATGTCGAGTCACGACCAAACACCATCCACATGGAGGGACGCGAAACCTTCAAGCACGCCGTCACCCGCATGCTGGAGGCCTCGCAACAAGCCCTGGAGACCGCCGGATTGAAAACCGAGGATGTGGCACTCGTCATCCCTCATCAGGCCAACGCCCGCATCATCGGCGCCATCGCCGACCGGCTCGGCCTGCCGGAGGAGCGCGTGTTCATGAACCTCGACAAGTACGGCAACACCAGCGCCGCCACGATCCCCGTTGCGCTCGACGAGGCGAACAAGGCAGGACGCCTCAAAAAGGGCGACGTGATCCTGCTCGTCGCCTTTGGCGGAGGTTTCACCTGGGCCAGCTCTGTCGTACGGTGGTAGGCCTGGGAGCGCGGCACGCCGATGCCGCCCGGTTTGACCATGCATTTGCGCTTTGCATCAAAGCGCAACCCGCCATATTCGCCGCCCTTCGTCCCCATGGCCCCCAAGCGCATCGTTCTCAAATTCGGTTCCGGTATTCTGACGCGTAAAGACGCGCCAGAGCCGGATCCCGTGCAGTTGCGCAAGCTCGTCGAGGCCGTCGCCCTGCTCAAACGGGACGGTCACGCCGTCGCCGTCGTCAGCAGCGGCGCTGTCGCCTCCGGTTTGAAGCCGCTGGAGTTCAAACAACGCCCTGCCGACATGATCACGCTCCAGGCGCTCGCCGCAGTGGGCCAGACGCACCTCATGCACGCCTATGAGTCGTTGCTGCGCGACCACGGGCTGCATGTCGCGCAGTTGCTCGTCACGCACGAGGATTTCGAAAACGCCGACCGCGCGCCGCGCGTGAAAGCCGTGCTCAACCGCCTCATCGAGTTCACCCAGGTCGTTCCCGTCATCAACGAAAACGACTCCGTGGCCGTTGAAGAACTACGCTATGGCGACAACGACAAGCTTTCCTCCCGCGTCGCCCGTTTTTGGAACGCCGACGTCCTCATCCTCCTCACCAGCGCCCCCGGTCTCCTGCGCGACATGAAAAAACCGGAGGAAGGACCGATTCCAGTCGTCACCGATGTCGGTGAGGTCATTCATCATGCGAAGGAGGAAAAATCCACACTCGGCACCGGCGGCATGATCTCCAAGCTGCGCGCGGTGCAGGACGCCGTTCATGGCGGAGTCGAATGCATCATCGCCTCCGGCCGTCATGCCGAGCAAATCCCTTCCCTCGTCAACGGCGGAGGTGTTTGCACGCGTTTCCCGGCCCAGATCGCGCATTAAAGCCATGTCCGACACCGCCACTCTTCTCATCCACTGCCCGGACCGCCCTGGCCTCGTGCATGACGTCACCGGCTTCATTTTTTCGCATCAGGGCAACATCATCGACCTCCAGCAGCACATCGACGCCGCTCAGGACACTTTTTTCATGCGCCTGGAGTGGAGCCTGGAGAAATTCACGCTCGAAAGGGAGGAGATCGAATCGCGCCTGCAACCGATGGCGCGCCGTCATCAGATGCAGATGCGCCTCAGCTTCGCCAGCCAGCGCAAACGCATCGCGTTGTTCGTCACGAAGGAAAATCACTGCCTCTACGACCTCCTCGCCCGCCACGAGGCCGGTGAACTGCCCGTGGACATCCCGCTCGTCGTTTCCAACCACGAGACTCTGCGCCCCGCCGCTGAACGCTTCGGCATCCCGTTCCATTGCTTCCCGGTCACGAAGGAGAACAAGGCTGCGCAGGAGGCCGCCCAGATCGAACTGCTGCGCGGCAGCCGCATCGACACTGTCGTCCTCGCCCGCTACATGCAGATCATCAGCCCCGCGATGATCGCGGAGTTCCCGGACCGCATCCTGAACATCCACCACAGCTTCCTGCCCGCCTTTGTCGGCGCGAAGCCGTATCACCAGGCTTTTGAACGCGGCGTGAAGATCATCGGCGCCACCAGCCACTACGTCACCGCCGACCTCGATGAGGGGCCGATCATCCATCAGGATGTCATGCGCGTCAGCCACGAGGACACCGTGAGCGACCTCGTCCGTCTCGGCCGCGACCTGGAGAAAACCGTCCTCGCCAAAGCCCTCTGGTGGCACGTCCGCGATCGTGTCCTGGTGTTCAAGAACAAGACCGTGGTCTTTGATTGAAGCACGTCACGGCAGACGGGCGAGTTTGAAAGGAAATGACTTCAGATTGCTGCTGCACGGCCCCGGAGTGTCCGCCCAGAACATGCGCGCGGCGATTTTGTCATAAGCACGGCGGTGCGCGACCGCAGCTTTGACGGCGACGACGGACATTTCTTCCACCGCGACGCCCTGGCTGTGCCATTGACCGAGATCAAAGGGCGGTGTCTTCACGCTGGTGATGAGAATCGTCAGCCCTGCGTGTTTGACGACCGCACAACGGCCCATGTCAAACGCGTCGCCACACATGCTGGCAAGGTGGCTGTTCTTGTCCTCCAGCTCAAAACGACCGTCGCTGAGCGCGACCAGCTCGACATCGAGTGCGACCGGCCCAGCATCGAGCCGGCTGCCTTTGCCACCGAGGCTGATGCGGCGCGCGCCCAGCTCCAGATCACGCACCGCCTGCGGATCGTTGATGCAGATCGCGGCGTTTTCGATGCGGTGATGAATCAAGGCGCGCAGCAAACCGGTGCAGTCACCGGGGGCACCACCACCGATGTTGTCGGATGGCTCCACGAGCACGGTGAGGCCCGCCGGGAGCGGTTTGAGCCTCGCCAGCACCTCATCCGCAGGCGGATCGATGATCTGGCCGAGATGCGCCAGTTCATGCGCACGGCTGGCGAGCGCATCGAGCTGCGGGGTGGCGTCGCCCGTGGTGCAGGCGATGAAACTGACGCCGGTGTCGGGTGTGTCCGCATAACTGAAGCCCGCGACGATGCTCATCGACCAGAGCGACTCGTCCTCGCCTTCAAACTGGCGCGCCATGACTTCGAGCGACAACATGGGATCGCTCGCGGTGGCAGTTCCCGTCGGTGCCCAGACCAGGCCCGGCTGCCTGAGCTGCATGCGCGGGCGCTGGCCGGTGGTGAGGCAGCGGTTCAGCAAACGCGCGGCATCCAGCCCAGCCTCGCGGGCATCCGTGTGCGGATTTTCACGATAACCGACGAGGCAATCCGCCAGCGCGGCCATTTGCGGCGAAATATTCGCGTGCAGGTCGAACACGCCGAAGACCGGCACGTTCGTGATGCCACGCAGGCGGCGCAGGATCTCGCCTTCAACATCAGCGATCGTCTGCGAGGCCATCGCTCCGTGCAAAACCAGATAAACCGCGTCATAACCGCCACGCCGGAGCGCCGGCGCCACGTCGTTCCAGAACTGCTCGATCACCCCGTCAGCCACAGTGGCGGAGGGCTGCGCGCGATAATCAGCGGCGGGGATCATCTCCCAGCCAAATTCATCCGCGAGTTCCAGAACGCCCCCCAGGGGCGACACGTCTCCTTTGCAGGCGAGCATTTCATCACCGCGCCGGATTTGAAAATCCTCCAACGATGTGACTCCGTCGAGAAATGTATGGGTTTCGTGAAAAAGTCCGGCGATGAGGATGCGTGGCATTGATGAAACTAGGCCGTGTTTGAAAACCCTCAAGAGCCGTGTCTGATCCAGGCGATGACGGATGCGAACTCGATGAGGAAGTTGAAGTGGCGGGCGCAGGCGCAGGCGCAGGCGCGGCGTTTGAGCCGGCAGAAGAAGTTCTCCATCCTGTGGAACTGCCGGTGGAGCCTCTTGTTGAGTTCACACCTCTTTTTGCGGTTGGGTTTGCCAGGGAAACAGTGCGCGGCACCCGGCTCCTCGAGCTGCCCTCGCAGCTTGTCGGCCGTCGAAGCCTTTGCCACCCACCACCATCAGCCCGCGCGGATCATCAGCAGCTCGATGACATGGCGTCATGCATAAGCCAGGCCTGCGATCAATGAGAGTTACACCGGCAGCCCGCGCACGTCGGTCAATACCTTGATCTTGGCGTTGCGCCCGCCGCGCGTTTTGCCCATGTCCTGCGCACTCGCGCCACCTCTGGGCTTGGCGGAGCACTGATGCACACGCACATGTGTGCCGTCCACCAGCCGGATCCTGTTCTCTGCTTTGCGGGCCAGCCGTGCGAGTATCCGCGCCCACAGTCTCTCCCGCAGCAGAGCCGGTACTAAAACCGTAGATCGTGCGCCAGTACCAAAGCCCTCGGGCTGGCCGCGCCAGGGACCTGCGTTGTGCAGACGGTGGAACAAGGCATCAAGCTCCATGTCCAATTCTACTCGGGGTCTGCCTCCTGCCTTCAGGTTGCCATTTCCTCGCCAATCGACAGGTTTTCAAACACGGCCTATCCCTCCAGCGTGTGGATGAACAGGCCGCTGCGCAGCTTCGGCTCGAACCAGGTGCTCTTCGGCGGCATGATCTGACCGACATCGGAGATGGCCATGAGCTGAGCGACGGTGGTGGGGAACATGGAGAAGGCGACGCTGAAGTCGCGGCTGTTCACGAGTTTCTCCAGCTCCGCCGTGCCGCGGATGCCGCCGATGAAGTCGATGCGCTTGCTGGTGCGCGGGTCGTCGATGCCGAGCACAGGCTTGAGCAGACGGTCTTGCAAGATGCTCACGTCGAGCTGGTCGATGGGACTGGCATCCCTGGCCGCTTCCCAGCACAGCTCATACCACTGATCCTTGAGATACATGCAGCACTGGCCGGGTTTCGCGGGTGATTTGATCGTGGTGGGTTTCAGCGCGAAAATGGAGCCGACTTTCTTGATGAACTCCTCGCGGTCATTGCAGTTGAGGTCTTTGACCACGCGGTTGTAAGGCAGGATTTTCAATTCGTTGCCGGGAAACAGCACGCTGAGGAACCAGTTGTAGTTCTCTTCACCAATGTGGTTTGGATTGGCCTCGCGGCGCATCTTGCTGACGCGGAAGGCGCTGGCGGCACGGTGGTGACCGTCGGCGACGTAGGCGCAGGCCACCTGGCTTTCAAAAAGACCGGTGAGCGACACACACAGGCCGAGTGACAGGCGCCAGACCTGATGACGCACGCCATCGGGCGCGTTGATGTCATAGACGGGCTTTTCCGCCTTCATGAAGCTCTCGATCAAGGCGCTGATGCCCGGGCGCTGGCGGTAGGTGAGGAAGATGGGGCCGGTATTCGCGTCCAGCGTGTCCACGAGGCGCGTGCGGTCGTCCTCCTTGTCCTGACGCGTCTTCTCGTGCTTCTTGATGATGTCCTTCTCGTAGTCCTCGGTGTGGCAGACGGTGACGAGGCCGGTCTGGCTGTGTCCGGCAATGGTCTGACGGTAGAGGTACATCGTCGGCTTCGCCTCGCGGGTCAGCACGCCTTCCTTCTGCATGCGCTGGAAGCTCTCCCTGGCCTTCGCATACACGGGCGCGGAATACGGATCGATCTCAGGATCGAGATCGATCTCGGCGCGGTCCACATGCAGCAGGCTGTTCGGTTTGCCCTTGGCAAGGGCGGCGGCCTCATCGCGGTTCACCACGTCGTAAGGAACGGCGGCGACTTCGGGGGCGAACTTGGGATTGGGGACGAGACCTTTGAATGTGCGGATGCGCATGGGGCGGGATAGAACGCCGCCGCGCCCTTGTCAATCCGCACTCTTGGCCGGATGCGCCTCCGCGTTTTCCCGCGCGATTTTGCGGGCGGCGGAGACGACGTGCGTGCATGCCTCGATGCAGAGCAGGGGGATCGCCTCCGGTGCGTGATTGGGGCGTGCCTTGAGCGCCGCCGCGCCTTCGAGCGGCTGGTCGGGCGCGAGGGGCCAGAGGATGCGCCGCAGGCAGTTCTTCTCCGCGCAGCACCGGGCGATCATGGCATGGGCCTGTTCGTCGGTGATCGTGTTGGTGAAGGCGTACATGCCGGTCTGACGGCCAAGCACCTGGCGCAACGGCACAGCGGCGAGTTTTTCCGCCTCGAAGGCATGCGCCATGCCGAGGGCGGCGGGATAGAAGAAGTCGAGGGCCAGACGCACTTCGCAGGGCGTGGCGAGATCGAGCCGCCAGCCACGCTGCAACGTCGGCGCGGTGTGCAGCGGGCGAAACGAACCCCGGGCGTCGTATTGCGCCAGGATGCGGGCCGATCCGGCCTCGTGATGCGCTTCCAGCCCGTCCTGACCGCGGTCCGCGATGTGGCAGAGCGAGAACGAGCCGTCCGCGTTCGTGGTGATGGCGATCTCGCCGATTGTATCACGACCCTCATTCAGCCAACGGACAAGCGTCGCTTGGATTGCTGAAGGCGGAGTGTGGCATTCGGAATGGATGCCGTGTTTGGCGTCGAAGTCATGCACCTGGTCGAGAATGACATCCGCCATGCGCGACTCCGTGCCGATGGCGCCGCTGTAGTGGAGCAGGCGGCCCTGCAGCTCGTGCGGATTTTGATGGAAGACGCCGAGCTCGCTCAACGCCGCCCCGGCTTCCTCACGCATGCCGAGCAGCACCGGGATGTCCTGGAAGCTGTGCAGGCCGTCGGCGATGAAAAACGGCACGATGACGACGTTCGGCGCGGTGGTGAGCTTGTGCCAGTCGGCGACGAAGGGCTGCTCCTCCATGTAGGCATCGACGACCTCGGCGAAGCCATGATGGCCGCTGCGGATGAGAGCGACCTGCGCCTCGATCACCTTGCGGGAGTTTTCATTCAGGTTCGTGCCGTGGCCGACGATGACGAGGCTGGTGCGGTCGCGCGGCACGCCGGGGGCGACTTCATCCGCACGCTGCAACAGCAGGTGCGTCATGTTCGGATGAATGCCGACGGGGTCGCAGTAGTGGACCTTCTTGCTGCCGCGTCGCGTGACCGGGCCGTCAATGCGCAGCTCGCGCGGCAGCACCTGCTGGCAGAAATAGCCTTCGCTGATGAAATTCGGCACGATGTAGATCACATCGCTGTCCATCATCTCATAGACCTCCCGCATGCCCGGCTCCTCCTTCCAGAAGCAGCAGGCGACTTCGCGGAACAGGCCACGGCGGCGGATTTCATCGGCATGCAGATGCGTCGGCGCGCTGGAGTCGGGATTCACGGTCGAGCCGTGACCGACGATGATCAGGCCGGCATGCTGGTGGGAGGTTGAGGGCAAAGGATGAGAGGCTGGGAAGTTGGGAATGCAGGCACGTCAGCCGTGGCGGAAGCGTATGTCACGGATCTTGGCGTCAGGCAGTTTCGTTTGCAGGCGCTTGAGGATTTTCGCTTTTTCGAGTGAAAGCGCGTGATGAGCGCTGGGCTGCATGAGGCGCACGGTGAGGATGCCGCGCTCGATGGCGTCGGGGCGGGTCAGCTTGAACAGGAACGCGCCGACCACCTCCTCCCACGCGGCGAGGACGTCCTCCAGCTTCACGCGGTTCGCCAGCCCGCATTGCACGGCAATCTTCACGGCGAGATCGGCCACGTTGAGCGTGGGCAGATCCATGAGCGGGCCATCAGGCGTGCCGCGCCACGCCGCCATGAGGCGGTGGCGCATGATCTGCCTGGGCGTGGGCTTCCGGTCGTTCACGGCCGCATCTTAGACGGCAATGGGCGCGTGCTAAATCGCAAATTTCAAATCTCGCATTCTTCCTCGCGCCCGTTAATGGTTCCCCTCCCCCGCCCCAGACAATCATGTCCGACATTACCAAACCCACCGAGCCAATCGACCCCCTAAAAGCCAGGATCCTCGCCGGCAGCGAGGACCCGGTGAAAGGTTTACCACCACAACCATTCCA
>JAEUHJ010000047.1 GCA_016795375.1 Verrucomicrobiaceae bacterium | reverse complement strand
AACCGTCAGGTCCGACGCCGCACGGCTGCCGCTCGCTCGGCATTCCCGAGACTCTCGAAGTCTTTTCGGAAAAGGTCGCGGCCCTCGCGCGGCAATTCCGCGTTTTGAAACTGAAACTCGGCTCGGGTGATCTCGGGCTCGATCTCGCGATCGTCTCCGTCGCCCGCCTCGCCGCGCCCGAGGCCGCGCTGCTGATTGATGTCAACGGCGGCTGGGATCTCACCGAGGCGCCCCTGATGATCTGGAAGCTGATGGACTATCGTCCCGCCCTCATCGAGCAACCCCTTCACCATTCCCTCGGGCTCGAGGCCTGGCGCGATCTGCGCGCCGAAATGCCCGAGGGTGCCCCACCCATTTTCGCCGACGAGAGCGCCCAGACCGTCGCCGATCTGGCCGGGCTCGCCGGCTATGCCGACGGGGTGAACGTGAAACTGCTCAAGTGCGGCAGCTTCGACGGAGCCGTCGACATGATCGCGGGCGCGCGTCATCTCGGGCTCGGCGTCCTCCTCGGTTGCATGATCGAATCGAGTCTCGGCACCACCGCCGCCGCCCACCTCGCCCCCTGGGCCGACTGGATCGACCTCGACGGCCACTTCTACGTCGCCAACGACGACTTCACCGGCATCGCGTATGATGCAGACGGCCGCTTGCTCATGCCTGAAGGCCCAGGCATTGGAGCATCCAGGCGGATGAGCGTCAGCTCACCAGCCGCCGCCATATCCCCGGCAACTCGCTGATCCTTGCACGCGTCCCAGCTCCTCCAGGCAAAAAGAAGCATGAGCACCCCGTCGCCGATGGCGGGGGCGCACCGCGACGGTTCTGGCCGGGAACGTCGGCAAGCGGCTTGATGCCGCGCTGAAGCACCTCGTCGCCCTGCGCGGCGCGGGCCTCGTCGTCACCGCCGAGAACCCGCAGGACGTCCACCGCCTGCTCTTGCTCTACCACCTCACTCCCGCCATCCCAGCGACGAAGACCGAAAGCGGCTGGGAAATGGACTTCCGGTATTGTTTCGTGCGGGAGTGAGGCTGCATCATTTTGAGACACCCACTTGCTGAAAGAATTTTTCATCTTGGAAACGGCAGAGGGGGATGTCGTGATACGGAGCGCTCCTTAATGAGACCTGCTGAAAGAGCATTCTCCACGCGCCGTTTACCACCGCCTCATGACCCGCCGCCTGCTCCTCTCCGCCGCCGTCTTTTCCTTTGCCTCCCTTCTTCATGCCGGGGATGGTTTCGTGCCTCTCTTTGACGGCAAGACGCTCGCGGGCTGGGAGCAGCACAGCGGCAAGGCGGAGTATCGCGTGCAGGATGGTGTGATCATCGGCAAGACGGTGCCGGACACGGGCAACTCGTTCCTTTGCACCGCGAAGAAGTACGGGGATTTCATCGTGGAGATCGAGTTCAAGGTGGCCGAGGGGATGAACTCCGGCATCCAGTTTCGCAGCAACTATTACGAGAAGGAGACGGAGGTGGAGATCGCGGGCAAGAAGCGGAAATTCCCCGCCGACCGCGTGCATGGCTACCAGTATGAGATCGACCCCAGCGCCCGCGCCTACACCGGCGGCGTGTATGACGAGGGGCGGCGTGGCTGGCTGTTCGATCTGAAGAACAACGAGGCCGCGCGCAAGGCCTTCAAGCATGGCGAATGGAACCAGGCGCGCATCGAGTGCCTGGGCGGCAGCATCAAGACCTTCATCAACGGCGTGCCGGCCGCGGATTTCTCCGATGACATGACCAAGGAAGGCGTGATCGCCCTCCAGGTGCATGGCATCGGCAAGAAGACGGATGCCGTGGGCAAGGAAGTGATGTGGCGGAACATCCGCATCCAGGAGCTGAAATAAGCCCGTTATCCCGCGGACCGGCCGGGGAAGACAAGATTGGAAGAATCCGCTCCTCCGGCCTTTACTACCTGCCATGAAAATCAACCGCGCTTTCATTCTCCTTTCCTCCCTGCTCCTGTCCTCCGGCCTGCTGCGCTCGGAGATCAAGGAGACCGTCGTCGAATACAAGTCCGGCGACGTCGTCTGCGAGGGACTGCATGTCGTGGACTCTGCCAGGACGGGAAAGCTGCCCTCCGTGCTGATCATCCACCAGTGGATCGGTTTGAGCGAGAACGAGAAGATGCGCGCCCGCATGCTGGCGGAACTGGGCTACAACGTCTTCGCGGCGGATGTGTATGGCAAAGGCATCCGCCCGCAGCCGCCTGCCGCAGGCCAGGAGGCGGGCAAATACAAGTCAGACCGCAAACTCTATCGCGAACGCATGCTCTCGGCCCTGGAGGTGCTGTGCAAGGAGCCGCAAACGGACTCCGCGAAGGTGGCGGCGATCGGCTATTGCTTCGGCGGCACGGGCGTCATCGAGCTGGCCCGTAGCGGTGCGATGCTGAAGGGCGTGGTCAGTTTTCATGGCGGGCTCGACTCCCCCGCACCGGCGGACGGCAGGAACATCAAGGGCAGCGTGCTCGTCCTGCACGGAGCCGACGACCCCTTTGTGCCCGCGCAGGGCATCGCTGCTTTCGAGAAGGAAATGCAGGATGCGAAAGTGGAGTACAAGCTCGTCAGCTATCCCGGCGCGGTGCATTCTTTCACCCAGAAGGCCGCCGGGAACGACAACAGCAAGGGGGCCGCCTACAACGAGGCTGCGGACAAGGCATCCTGGGAGGAGATGCGGACGTTTCTTGTGCGCGTCTTCAAGACCGAGGGCTGAATCCCGTGGCCCGCTCCCTTCCATGAGGCGCATCCCGCTGCTGCAAGCCACGCTGGCCCTTTCCTGGCTGCCTGCGGCTGAGGAGCCGGCGGATTTCATCCGCTTCGTCGAAGATGCGAAGGGAGACAGCCTGGAGACCGCCGTCGTCAGCTATGAATCTCCGCAGAAGACGCGGGTGGATCTCGTCGGAGCCATCCACATCGCCGACAAAGGCTACTTCGACGCTCTGAACATCCGTTTCAAAAAATACGATGCCGTGCTGTACGAGCTGGTCGGCCCGTCCATCGAGGAACGTGCCAAATCAGAGGCCGTGAACGGAGAGCAAAAGCTGCAATGGGTGGGCAAACTTCAAGCCATGATGAAGGACACCCTCAAACTGCACGGGCAGCTCGAAGGCATCGACTACCAGGCGGGAAACTTCGTTCATGCGGACATGAGCATGTCCCAGTTCACGAAAACGCAGGACAAGAAGCAGGAGAGCTTCCTCTCCCTCTATCTGAAGGCCGTGCAGGCACAGAAGGAGGCGAATGAGAAGCGCGGCGTCAATCCGGACGCTGCCGGCATGGTCATGCTGCTGAAAATTCTGACGATGAAGAACAGCAGCCTGGAGTTGAAGCGCATGATCGCCCGTGAATTTGACAGCGTGGAGGACGTCATGGCCGGAGTGGAGTCCGGCGACGGCACCGTGCTGGTGGGCGAGCGCAACCGCGTGGCCCTGGAGGTGCTGGACAAGCAGATCGCCGCCGGGAAGACGAACCTCGCCATCTTCTACGGAGCCGCGCATCTCGCGGATATGGCGGAACGCCTGCTGAAAAAAGGGTTCAAGCGGACAAGGGCCGAATGGCTGAAAGCCTGGGACCTTCCGCACGAAAAGTAGGCTCGGCGGGGCGTGCCGCGCATTCCATCTCGACGGGAGGAGCGGCTCCAACATTCCGCGCCTGCCCGGACGGGATAAAAACAGTCTCCGCACAGGCATTCCTGGATGCTTTTTGTCCAGGCATGACCTTTGAACTGCTTCCGGCGTGACCTGGGAAACACCGCCTGCTTAGGTGCGGCCCGTTTCACATCACCCCACGCATGCGCATCACCCTCCTCTCCCTCCTGGCCCTCACCGACGCCGGGTTTGCCGAAGAAACAAAAAAGGTCAACAAGGCGACCTCAATACCGGAAGTCATCATCACGGCGACACGCAGCGAGAGCGAAGCCACCAAGGTGCCGGCCGCGGTCAAAACGCTCGGCAAGAAACAGATGGAGGAGCGGCTCGTGCGCACCTTCCCGGAGGCGTTGCGTGAGACGCCGGGCATCGCCATCCAGAAGACCTCCAACGGCCAGGGCTCTCCCTTCATCCGCGGTTTCACCGGTTTCCGCAATCTGATGCTCATCGACGGCATCCGTTTCAACAATTCCACCTTCCGTGAGGGGCCGAATCAATACTGGAACACCATCGACCAATACGCGCTGGAACGCGTGGAGGTGCTCCCATCGCAGGGAGGCACCCTTTATGGCAGTGACGCCATCGGCGGCACGGTGAACGCCTTCACCAGGGACTCTGGTTTTTTGCGGGAGGCGGAGGGCGGCTTCTTCACCCACGGACAGGCGGATTACCGCTGGTCCAGCGCTGAACGCAGCAACATCGGTCATGCCGAGGCCAGCATCGGCCAGGGGCAGCGCTGGGGACTGCATGTCGGTGCCACCCTGAGCCAGTTCTCCGATATGCGCACCCCGCAGGGCATCCAACGCCACACCGGCTATGACCAGTGGGCTTTCGATGTGCGGCTGGACGTGGCGCTGGACGACAACTGGCAGCTCACCGCCGTGCATCAGCAGAGCAGGCAGAACGACGTGTGGCGCACACATACCACGACATCCGGGGTCTCCTTTGCGGGCACCACCATCGGCACGGATCAATTGCGGCTCTTCGACCAGGAACGCAGCCTCTCCTATCTGCGCCTCGCAGGCAAGGATCTCAACAGCATCATCGACGCCGCCAGTCTCACCATCTCGTTGCAAACAGCCGGGGAGGACCAGTTCCGCATCACAGGCCCCGGGGCGCGCCGATGGAATGATGTCGATGTCACCACGCTCGGCGTTGATCTCCAGTTTGAGAGCAGCTCGCCGCTCGGGCATCTTGTCTATGGCATCGACTACTACCATGACTGGCTCGAAACAGACGGGGCGAACAACTTCGCCGGTGCCGTGGCCGACGATTCCAATTACGACCTGCTCGGCATCTTCCTCCAGGACGCCATCGACCTCGGCGAGCGCGTTCATTTCGTCCTGGGCGGACGCTTCACCCATGTGCGCGCCGACGCGGGCAAATTCCGCAACCCGGTCACCCTCGCGCAATCAAGTTACTCCGACGAATGGCAGAATTTCTCCGCCAGCGCCCGCTTCATCATCGACCTGGATGAGCGCGACCGCTGGCAGCTCTTCGGCGGCGTCTCGCAGAGCTTCCGCGCGCCGAACATGTCCGATCTCACCCGTGACGACCTTTCCGCCACAGGCATCATCGAAGTCCCCTCCACCGCCCTCAATCCTGAAACCTATCTGACCTATGAAGTGGGCCTCAAGGCGCAGACCGAGAGCGTCACGGCCAGCTTCGCCTACTTTTTCACGCAGATCGAGGACATGATCGTGCGCCGCGCCACTGGCGTTCCCGGCCAGGTCAGCAAGGCGAACGGCGGAGACGGCTACATGCAGGGCGTGGAATTTTCCGCCCGCTGGCAGATCGACCCGCACTGGAGCGTCTTCGGTCACATCGCCTGGGTCGAGGGGGAGGCCGATCAGTTCGTCGGCCTGACCTTGCAGACCCAGCGCGAGCCACTGGGAAAAATCGCACCGCTGGTAGGCCATGCCGGCGTCCGCTGGCAGACTAAAGACAGCCGTTTCTGGACCGAACTGGTCGCGCTGACTTACGGCGAGGCTGGCCGCATGAACACCGCCGACCGGGCCGATACCTCCCGCATCCCGCCGAACGGAACTCCTTCCTTCCTGCTGCTCACCCTGCGCGGTGGCTGCAAGATCGCAGAAAACCTCATCGTCACCGCGTCTCTCGACAACCTTTTGAATCAAACCTACCGCTACCACGGCTCCGGCAGCAATGAACCTGGCTTTGGAGCCACCCTGGGCATGACGGTGAAGTTTTAGCCCCGCCGGAGCTTTACAGCCCCTCGTCAGTCGGCAGACTGCGCGGCATGGAATGGATTGCCCTCAACACCCTTTTGCCATCACGGCAGAGGATCTTGAAGGCATGAAACTGGCCCTCCGAGACCAGCACGCCCCAGTGTGAACCACCGCCGCCGCGCATGATTTTCTCCCTCACCTCCCGCATCCTCCGCACTGTCGATCCACTCTGCCTTGCCAAGATCGGCTGGAATTTCGGCTACAAAGGCGCGCGGTCGGTCATGCTGCACAAGCAGCGCATGAAGCACGGGCAGTATTTCCCGCCCTTCTTCTACATTTCGATCCTGAACTCCTGCAATCTGCGCTGCCAAGGCTGCTGGGTGGACGTGGACAAGCCGCGCGAGTCGCTGAATCTCGACGAACTCAACAAAATCGTGAACGACGCCAAGCGCCGCGGCAATGCGTTCTTTGGCATCCTGGGCGGCGAGCCGTTCATGCATCCGGAGCTGTTCGATTTCCTCTCGCTGCATCCGGACGCCTACTTCCAAGTCTTCACCAACGGCCAGATGATCACCGCGAAGGCCGCCGAAACCATGCGCAAACTCGGCAACGTCACGCCCCTGGTCAGCATCGAAGGCAGCGAGGTCGTCAGCAACGAGCGCCGTGGCAACAAGGACGTGCTCACCCGCACCCTGCGCGGCCTGCAAAACTGTCTCGATGCACGCGTCCTCACCGGTGTGGCCACCAGCTTGTGCCAGACAAACATCGACGACCTCCTCACCGAATCCTGGCTGCGCCGCCTCATCGACATGGGCGTGCATTACGCCTGGTATCACACCTACCGTCCTGTCGGCCCGAAGATCAGCGCCGAACTCGCCCTCAGGCCAGATCAAATCACCCGCGTACGCAAATTCGTCGTCGAAATGCGCGCGAAGCTGCCCATCGCCATCGTTGATGCCTACTACGACCACAACGGCCAGGCGCTCTGCCCGATGGCGAACGGCATCAGCCACCACATCAGCCCCACCGGTGCCATCGAGCCCTGCCCCATCATCCAGTTCGCCAAGGAAAGCGTGCGCACGCAGGACGACCTGTTCGATGTCTTCACAAAGAGCGAATTCCTGCACGACTTCCGCACCGCCGCCGCGCAGAACACCCGCGGCTGCATCGTCCTGGAGCGCCCCGACCTCGTCAAAGCCGTCGTCACCAAGCACACCGCGAAGGATTCCACCCTCCGCCAGACCGCGATGAGGGAGCTTGAAAGCATGACCCCGCGCACAAGCCAGTGGCGCGAAGGCGAGGAAATCCCCGAGAAGCACTGGATGTACTGGCTCGCGAAGAAGTTTTTCTTCAACGACTTCGGCGTGTATCACCAGCTCGATGCATCGCGAAAGGCTTAGCGCTCGATCGTCGGGGCGATCTGCAAGCAGCGCCACGTCTCGCCAATCACCCAGCCATCGTCGTTGCGCAGGATGGCACGCAGGGTCTTCGGCGGCTTGCCGCCCAAGTAGGTGTCGGCCTTGAGCAAGGTGATCGTCAGGCTGCCATCTTCATGGCGTTTGATTGTCTGCGGTTTGTCGGAGTCGAACCATCCATCCTCGGTGAAGACGATCACCTTGTCGGCTTCGCCCTGATTCTTGCTGGCGCGGGCCTGCGCGGTGACGGGTTTGAGGGAGAGCGTTATCTCCGCCCCCTTCTCGCTCGCAGCCGCGCTCCACGCCTCGCTCGTCCGTTCGGCGCGGCCGCGTTCGCGCTCCAGCAACTTGTGCCACTTCGAGTTCAGCCCGGCCGTGTCCGCCACTGGCAGCGTGAGACTGAGTTCCATCGTGCCCGGATAGCAACTGTCCTTGCAGCACATCCATGAAGCCATGCCGGTGAGCGTGACCTGTCCGCCGGTTTTCAAGTTTTCTGGCGGCATGATCTCCGTGCGCAGCATCACGTCGCGATCGTGACCCTGGGCCTTGATCTTGAACATGAGTGTACGCTCGGGCTCGGGATAAATGAGCTCCCCGGCCTTCCATCCGTGAGGTAGTTTCCACTGCATCTGCGCCGGCACGCCGACGATGCCGGGATAACGCCAGTAGATGTGCCAGCCACGATCAGGCTCAAGGTAGAGACCGACCGTGAACGGCTTTCCTGGGACGATGGCGGTTTGCTCGGAGACGAGCTGGATTTTGAGGCCCGTCTGCGCCTGAGCCGCGAAAGGCAAAGAGCAGATGGCGAAAATCAGGACTTGGGACAAGTGGCGGAAAGTCATCATGAGAGAAAAGGACGGCGGCGCATCATGCACCGCGAAGATGTTTGCGAATCCATGAGCGACGCCGACGGCAGTCCACTACCGCCCGGATTCTCACCATTTCATGCTCCAAGGTGTAAAAGATGGCGAAGGGGAATCGCTTCAAGAGAGCACGATGATAGTGCCGGTAAGGCTTCAAGTGTGATCCTGCTGTGATTTGCAGATGATCGATGTCGGCAAACAGGTTGCGCAGAAAGTAATCACCGAGGCCAGCCTCCTGCTTTTTATAGAACCGATGCCCACCGATGAGGTCTAGGATTTGGATCTTCATTTCACCGCCTCAAGGATCTCTTTTTTGGCAACCTCCCAGTCCATGAACCGGGCGGCTCCTGCGGCGACGGCTTCCTCACGCACATCGAGCACCTCTTTCTGCCAGGCAGGCACTTCCAGCTCGGCTTCGGCGGCGGAAATATCATCCCAGAGCGCCTCCATGACGAAGAGTTTCTCCCGCAGGGGCATTTGATGCAGGGCTTCGAGTGTGATCATGGAATGAAGTTACTCACCGGCTTCAAACTGGCAAAAGGATAGATAGGCTTCAATAAGCCGCATTCCCCGGTGTGCGCGCAAATGGAATGACGTCGCGGATATTGGGAACTCCTGTGACAAACATGAGCAGGCGCTCGAAGCCGAGGCCGTAACCGGCATGCGGCACGGTGCCGTAGCGGCGGAGGTCGGCGTACCAGGAGTAATTGGCAGGATCGAGGTTCTGTTTGGTCATCAAGGCTTCGAGCACATCGAGACGCTCCTCACGCTGGCTGCCGCCGACGATTTCGCCGATGCCGGGGACGAGCAGATCCATGGCGGCAGCGGTTTTGCCATCGTCGTTCTGGCGCATGTAGAAGGGTTTGATGCCCTTCGGATAGTTGAAGATCGTCACCGGGCCTTTGACGTGCTCTTCTGCGAGGAAACGTTCGTGCTCAGTCTGCAATCCTTCGCCCCAGACGACGGGATTTTCGAAGCTGCGGCCGGATTTGAGCAGGATTTCGATGGCGTCGGTGTAGCTGATGCGTTCGAAGGGTTTGGCGAGCGTTTGTTGCAGGCGGGAGACGAGTTCCTTGTCGATGAACTTGTTGAAGAACTCGAGTTCGTCCGGGCATTCATCAAACATGGCCTGCACGAGGTAGCGCACGTTTTCCTCGGCCAGTGTCATGTCGGCAGCGAGATCGTAGAAGGCCATCTCGGGCTCGATCATCCAGAACTCGGCGGCGTGGCGCGTGGTGTTGCTGTTTTCCGCACGGAACGTGGGGCCGAAGGTGTAGATGTTGCCGAGAGCACAGGCGAAGGCCTCGCCCTGAAGCTGGCCGCTGACGGTGAGGTAGGTCGGACGGCCAAAGAAATCCTGATCAGGCTTCGTCGGCGTGTTCGGCTTCAAGGTCGTGACCTGAAACATCTCCCCTGCCCCTTCGCAGTCGCTGCTGGTGATGATCGGCGTGTGGACGTAGAAGAAACCGCGCTCCTGGAAGAAGCGATGGACGGCGAAGGCCATCTTGCTGCGCACACGGAAGACGCTGCCGAACAGGTTCGTGCGCGGACGCAGATGGGCGATCGTGCGCAGGAATTCCGGCGTGTGGCCCTTCTTTTGCAGCGGATAGGTCGCATCGGCCTCGCCGAGAATGCGCAGTTCCTTCGCCTGCATCTCCCATTTCTGGCCTGCGGCTGGTGATGCGATCAAATCGCCGCTCACCTCAACCGATGCGCCGGTCAAAATACGCGGCAGCAGCGATGCGGTGGGCAGACTGGCATCGACGACGACTTGCAGCCCCTTGAAGCACGAACCGTCGGTGATTTCGAGAAAGGAGCAGGCCTTCGAATCACGCTTCGTGCGCACCCAGCCACGGGCGATGATGTCTGAGCGAGGCGAAGTCGAGTTGAGGATGGATTGAATGGTGTCGATGGACATTTGAGCGGACGCTAACGAGCATCCTGCACGCGGCAAGGTGGGAGCAATCATGAGGGAATGATCACTGAGTTTGCCGAAAAGGAGGAAAGAGGTGAAAATGACCTGATCTGATCCTGCTCTTTTCCATTCCTTTCCCTTTTTCGGCCAATTCTCAGGCACGGACACATCACACACCATCGCCGCGTGACGCAGAGCGAGGACGGGATCGGGCCATGTGGGCATGAATTCGTGGGCGACGAAATCGTGGTAGCCGATTTCGAGGACGGCCTGCATGACGGCGGGATGGAGGAGCAGACGGCTGATTGACGCCCCCGGACGTTGGCGATAGGATCAGACCATGAAGAAAACATTCACGGCCGTCATTGAACGTTGCCCTGACACAGGGTTGTATGTGGGGCATGTGCCGGGATTCGCGGGCGCGCACTCGCAGGGGGCTTCGCTGGACGAACTACAGAACAACCTCCATGAAGTGATCGAAATGCTGCTGGAGGATGGCGAGCCGGTCATGGAGGCGGAGTTTGTCGGCACTCAGAGCATCTTAATCGCAGCCTGATCATGCCAAAGCCTCCCGTGCTGAAACCCCGCGAGGTTTGTGCGATTCTGGAGTCGCTTGGCTTTGCGATGGCGCGGCAGCGTGGCTCGCACATGCAGTACCGGCATGCGGATGGACGCGGAACAACAGTGCCGAATCATCAATGCAGGGATGTTTCACCGGTGCTGTTGCGGCAGATTGCCAAGGACATCGGGCTGACGATGGACGAGTTCCTCAGCCACCGCTGATGGAATCGCCGCACACGGAGTGTGCGGACCACTTTACACGTCACACACCATCGCCGCATGACGCAGGGCGAGGACGGGATCGGGCCAGGTGGGGATGAATTCGTGGGCGACGAAGTCGTGGTAGCCGATTTCGAGGACGGCCTGCATGACGGCGGGGTAATTGATCTCCTGGTGCTCGTCGAGTTCGCAGCGGCCGGGATTGCCAGCAGTGTGGAGGTGGCCGATGTAGTCCTTGTGCAGACGCAAGCGGCGGATGATGTCGCCGTTCATGATGCTGACGTGGTAGATGTCGAAGAGCAGTTTGAAATTCGGGCTGCCGATCTGCTTGATGAGGTCGATGCAGAAGTCCACGTCGTCGCCGAAGTAGCCGGGGTGGCCTTTCATCGGATGCGAGCTGTCGCGTGTGTTCAGGTGCTCAAGAACGAGCGTGATGCCTTTTTTCTCCGCCAGTGGCAGCACCTGCTTCCACACATCGAGGCAGTCTTTGATGGCCTTGTCGCGGTCCATGCCGTCGAACTTCATGCCGGTGAAGGTGATGACCTTCTTGCAGCCGACATCGGCGGCGAGGTTGATGGAATCGGTGAGCTTGGTGATGACCTCGTCGCGGAACTTCGGATCGCACGGGCCTCTGGCGAAGCCGTGGCTGCCGACAAGCGAGATGTCGAGACCGAGTTTTTTCACATCGGGGTAGAGTTTTGAATCGATGCCCTCGATGCCGACTAGGCCGATGTCTTTGCAGTGCTGGGCGAGGACGAGCATGTCCATCGGCTTGAAGCACCAGCCCATGACGGTGTGCTTGATGCCTTTGTTTTTGATGACGTAGGCGGGATCAGCGGCGGATTTCGCAATCGTTTGGGCGCTGAGGCGGGAAGCTGCGGTGGCAGCGAGTGCGGAGGTGAAGAAATGACGGCGGTTCATGGCTGGAGTTACAAGTTTCAGGTTTAAAGTTTCAAGTTGAGCCGCAGACAAGAACGCAATGAAGCCTTACTTTCCTATGCAGAAGGTGGAGAAGATGACGTCGAGGATGCGCTCGACATCGACCTGGCCGATGACGTCGCCGAGGGAGTGGAGGGCCTCGCGGATTTCGAGGGCGATGAATTCGGGAGCTTCGCCGCGTTCGAGGGCGGCTTTGGCAGCGCGAAGGCTTTCAGCGCTGCGTTCGAAGGCGGCTTTGTGGCGGGCGTTGATGGCGACGGGGTGATCGGCGGCGAGCGGTCCGGCGTGTGCAATGATTTCGCGAATGGCATCGCGCAGGGCTTCGATGCCATCACCGGTGACGCAGGAGAGCGGGATGGTGTTGATACCAGAAGTACTCGGGCCATTCATGGCCCGTTGCTGTGATGCCGGGGGCAGGAATGCCCCCGTTACTGTGCTCCAATCGACGTGGATGCCGAGATCGGCTTTGTTGAGGACGAGGATGCGGCGTTTGGCGATGGAATCGGGCAAAGCGAGGCGTTGGACGGTGGTCGCAGGCTGGCTGGCATCGACGACTTCGATGACGAGGTCGGCGCGGTCGAGTTCGCGCTCGGTGCGCTGGATGCCGACGCGCTCGATGTCGTCGGTGGACTCTCGCAGACCGGCGGTATCGACGAGGCGCAGCGGAATGCCGTGGACCTGGATGATTTCCTCGATGGTGTCGCGTGTGGTGCCAGCGGTGGGGCTGACGATGGCACGCTCGAAACCGAGGAGGAGATTGAGCAGGCTGCTTTTGCCGACGTTCGGTGCGCCGGAGATGACGGTGCGGGCACCGTGACGCAGGATGCGCCCCTGCTCGGAGGTGGCGATGAGTTTTTGCGCGCGTTCGAGCACGGCGTCGATGCGCCGCATCAAATCGGCACCGGTTTCAGGCGAGATGTCCTCCTCAGGAAAGTCGATGAAGGCCTCGATGTGAGCGAGCACGGGGATGATCTCCTGCTGCATCGCGGTGGCCTCGCGGCCGATGGCACCGCCGAGCTGCTCGTTCGCGGCACGAAGAGCGAGGGTGCTCTGCGCGTGGATGAGATCCATCACCGCCTCGGCCTGCGTGAGGTCCATTTTGCCGTTGAGGAAGGCTCGCTGCGTGAATTCGCCAGGCTCGGCAGCACGCGCACCGCAGGCGAGCAGGCGCTCCAGCACGCGCTGGGTGACGAGCACGCCGCCGTGGCCGTGGAACTCGATGACGTCCTCGCCCGTGTAGCTGGCGGGGCCTTTGAAATGCAGCAGCAGGCCGTGGTCGAAGGAATTTCCGTCCGCATCGACGGCATGGACGAGATGGGCGACACGAGGCGGCAGTTGTGTGGGCAGCTTGATAGCTTTTGCGGCAATGGTGAGCGCCTGCGGGCCGGAAACGCGCACGACGCTGATCGCAGCCTCGCCCAAGGCGGTGGAAATGGCGGCGATGGTATCTTGAAGCATCAGCGACGGTGAAAGCGGCGGAGAAAAGTGCAAGAAGCGATCTGTCCCGGCGCGAGCCGCACGTTCTTCGGCGCAGATGCCTTGAAGGTTGTTTTTGCAGCGGCTATGCTGGGGGCTTTCCAACCTGATCACTGGCACAATGATTGATCCCACGTCTGAAGCGAATTTCATGGGTCCCTGGGCACCCCGGAATGTCTCGTGGGCTGAAATGGCCGGTTATTTCACCGGCACCTTGTTGATCGCAGCCCTGGCGACTTGGTGGATCGTGAAACGTGGCGGTAAAATCGGGCTGGACACCCCTGACTCCCGGCGAAAACTTCATGAGAAGGCGATTCCGAGGCTTGGCGGCGCGCCCATCTTTCTGGCGACCGGGCTTGCATGCGTGGTGGCAGGCTGCATCGGCGGACTGGGCTGGAGCCGCTGGCTGCCGGTGGCCATTTGCAACGCGCTGATGTTCAGCGTCGGGTTTGTGGATGATTTGAAAGCCCTGGGAGCAAAGGTGAAGCTTGTGGGCCAGCTCGGCACGGCTTTGATTCTCTATTCGCTGGGGGTTTCGATCGACATGCTGAGCAATCCGTTTGGCGATGGCACGATCACCCTGGGCTGGTGGAGCCTGCCGCTGACGGTGATCTGGCTGATCAGTATTCCGAACATCGTGAACCTGATCGACGGGATGGACGGGCTGGCCGGTGGATTCGGGCTGTTCCTGTGCCTGACGCTGGCATTTCTCGGTCACTGGGGCCAACAGCCGGACGTGGTGGTGGTGTCCCTGGCGATGGCCGGGGCGCTGGCGGGCTTTTTGATCTTCAACCTGCCACCGGCGAAGATTTTCCTCGGCGATGGCGGGGCGTACTTCATCGGCTTTTTCATCGCCTCGGTCGCGTTGTTCACCTCGAACAAAGGTTCGGTGATCGGCGTGCTGCTGGTGGTGGTCATCGCGCTCGGCGTGCCGATTCTGGACACCTTGTTCGCGATCATCCGGCGCGGCATGCGCGGCGTCCCCATCTTCAACGCAGACGCGGAGCACATCCACCACCGGCTGA
>JAEUHJ010000177.1 GCA_016795375.1 Verrucomicrobiaceae bacterium | reverse complement strand
TGAAGCTGTGGGATTCCACAAAGGTGAATCCGGAGTATTTGCAGTCTGTGTATGAAAGCGATCTTGAGCACAAATGGTCGGGGGCCGCCGAGGAGCAGCCGGCCTTGCTCTCGTCGCAAACTCCAGCAGATGCCTCCCGTGGGAAATCCACAGCTTCGGCTGCCGCCACGACCCGCGCGGCCCCACCAGTGGATGCGCGGTTGCAAACAGCTTCCGCCATCCACGACATCGAATCCAAACGATCCAGAATCGAGCCTGTCGTACGCGGCTTTTTTGAGGCTTCGGGAGCGGAGCATAAGCAGGTGTTTGTCCGTGATCCCCAGCGTGTCCGTCCCTTGATGGAAAATTACTATCGTGATCGCCGCCAGGAGCCGCGTACTTGGAAAAGCCTTGGCTGGGTTTTACCGGTGGAGGAACCCGGTTACCGCCTGGGATATGCGCAGGCTCTTTTTGCCGACGCGGAGCCTGTCAGCCTGATTATCGAGGAGCAGTCGGACGGCAGTTTCCGGGTCGATTGGGAGAGCTCGGTGCGTTACGGTGAGATTGATTGGGGCGAATTCATCAGGACCAGGCCCGTCTCGCCTACGTTGTTTCGTGTGATCGCGTCCAAGCCCCGCCAGGCGCCATCTGCGGACGGCGTGCCGCAAAACACCGAGATCCTCGAAATCAAGCATCCGGATGGTGATGGCACCCTCTACGCCTGGTTTGACCGCAAGGACCCTCAATTTCAACCCCTCATCCAACAGCTTCAGACGGGCAATTGGAAGGATGTGCCTTTGACCTTGCGTCTTTGCTACACTGGCCCTGCGGCCGGCGGCAGCAGCGTGAAAATCGTCGGCATTGAAGGCAAGGGATGGCTGATTTTACAAGGAACCAGGAGTTAGACTGTGAGCAAATCCAAGAGCACCAAGAAAAAGGCGGCCCAGGGAAAGGCCAGGCCTGCTGCACGCGCCAAATCCAAACCGGTCGGCAAGAAAAAGACCCCGCCCAAGCCTGCGCCAAAGAAGAAGGCCAGGCCGGCCTTGGCAAGGAAACCGCAGACCAAGAAGAAGCAAAATCTTCCAGTCAAGAAGGCGGCGTCGAAAGGGCCAGCTAAAACCACCGTCAAACCAAAGCAGGCTAGGGCGTCGGCTCCTGTGGCCAAGCCCCCTGCGAAGCCAGCACCGAAACCGGTGGTCAAGTCCAAAGCACCTGCGAAGCCAGCGGCAGCAACTGCTGCCAAAACCTCCCCAGCCCCTGCCGTGGTGATCGCGGCGCCTGCGGCGCCTGTCAGGAAAGCGTCGGCCCCGCCTGCCGCCGGACCCACCAAGTCAGGAGCTCTCTTCTACGACTCCCACATGCACACCCCGTTGTGCAAACACGCATGGGGTGAGCCGGAAGAGTACGCCCAGCAGGCGCTCAAAGCCGGACTCAAAGGCATCATTTTCACCTGCCATTGCCCCATGCCCGACGGCTTCTGGCCCACCGTGCGCATGTCAGAGAGCGAGTTCGACACCTACGTCGCCCTCGTCCAGCGCGCCGCTGATGCCTTCAAAGGCAAGCTCGACATCCGCCTCGGCATCGAAAGCGAATACTTCCCAGGCCACGAGGAATACATCTCCAAACTGCACCAGCGTGCCGAGTTCCACTATGTCCTCGGTGCCGTTCACTGGCAGGCCAAGGAATACCTCAACAAGTTCGAAACCGGCACCATCGAAAACTTCCGCCGCACCTACTTCGATCATCTCGCCAAGTCCGCCGAGTCGGGCCTCTACGACTGCCTGGCCCACCCTGACCTGGTGAAAAACTACCATCCGGATTCCTGGTGCTTCGCCATCGTCAAAAATTCCGCCGCCGCCGCGCTCGACCGCATCGCCGCGACGGGTGTCGCCATGGAATTGAACACCTCCGGCCTCAACAAGAGCTACTCGGAGATGAACCCCGGTGATGAAATGCTTTCCATGATGGCCGAACGCAAAATCCCCGTCGTCATCGGCTCCGACGCTCATCGTTCCGTTCGTGTCGGCGAGCAGTTCGTGACCGCCCTCAACAAGCTCACCGAGGCTGGTTACGAAAAAGTCAGCTACTTCCTCAACCGCCAGCGCATCGATTTGAAAATCTCCGACGTGCTCGCCAGTTTGAAAAAGGCGGCGGATCACAACGCGTAATCTGCTCATGGTTCGCACTGGCATTGGTTACGACGTCCATCCCTTCCAGGAAGGCCGCCCGCTCGTGCTCGGCGGCGTCACCATCCCGCACTCCCGAGGTTTGAAAGGGCATTCCGATGCGGACGTGCTCAGTCACGCCATCGCGGATGCCGTTCTCGGCGCCTTGGGAGAGCCAGACATTGGCCACTGGTTTCCGCCTTCCGATGCGACGATCGAAGGCATCAGCAGCCTCAAAATTCTCGAAAAGTGCGCCCGGATCGCTGCGGAGAAAGGCATGCGCATCGAAAACGTGGACGCCTCGCTCATCGCCGAGGCACCCAAGGTCAACCCTCACGCCGCCGCGATGAAACAACACATCGCTGCTGCTCTCGGCATCCAGCCAGACCAAGTCGGCGTCAAGGCCACCACCAACGAACGCCTCGGCTTCGTCGGTCGTGAGGAGGGCATCGCCGCCATGGCGGTCGCTTGTGTGACCCGGAGGTGAGTCGAGGAAAGAACCACACAGGCTCGCTCGTGTTGAGCTAGTCAATTTCTGTCCATCGCGCTCCTTTCTCCCGCATTTTTTCCCATGTCCGACACCGCCTCCGCCTCCGTCTTCGTCGCCAATTTTCAAAAACTCAAAACCGCCCTCGCCCGGCGCATCGTGGGACAGGAGGCCGTCATCGAGCAGGTCTTCATCGCCATCGCCGCAGGCGGCCACAGCCTGCTGGAGGGTGTTCCCGGCCTCGCGAAGACCCTGCTGGTCAAATCGCTCGCCGACGCGATGCACCTTAGCTTCCGCCGCATCCAGTTCACGCCCGACTTGATGCCCGCCGACATCACCGGCACGGAAATCATCCAGGAGGACGCCGAAACCGGCCGCCGGAAGCTTTCCTTCGTCCAGGGGCCGATTTTCTCGCAGATCATCCTCGCCGACGAAATCAACCGCACACCGCCGAAGACGCAGGCCGCGCTGCTGGAGGCGATGCAGGAAAAACACGTCACCGTCGGCCAGGAGACCTTCGAGCTGCCAAAACCCTTCTTCGTGCTCGCCACGCAGAACCCCATCGAGCAGGAAGGCACCTACCCGCTGCCCGAGGCGCAGAAAGACCGCTTCATCTTCCTCATCAAGGTCGATTACCCCACGCGTGACGACGAGCGCAACATCATCGCCCGCACCACCGGCACCGATTCGCAGGACATCGACGCCGTCATCACCGCCGAGGATTTGCAAGCCGCCCAACAACTCGCCCGCAAGGTGCCCGTGCCGGATCATGTCGTGGATTTCGTCCTCGACCTCGTCCGCGCCACGCGCCCGAACGAGCCCGGCGCCTCCGACTACGTCAAAAGCATGCTCAGTTGGGGCGCCGGCCCGCGTGCCAGCCAGATGCTCGTCCTCGCCGGCAAGGTCCGCGCCCTTCTCCAAGGCCGCACCCACGTCACCATCGACGACATCGAGGCCCTCGCCCCCCCCGCCCTCCGCCACCGCCTCGTCCCCACCTTCCACGCCGAGGCCGAAGGCATCACCGTCGATCAAATCATCGCCGAACTCATCAAGACGACGAAGAAGTCGGAAGCGCGCGTGCTGTGAGCCG
>JAEUHJ010000172.1 GCA_016795375.1 Verrucomicrobiaceae bacterium | reverse complement strand
AGCAGGGCGAACGTGCGCATTGGAATCAATTGAAGTTCGGGATCAGGGCAGTGTGGCGCGCAGCGCCTTGGCTTCTTTCATCTCCGGCTGGGTTTCGAGATCCTTGCGGGCGATCATCTCGTCCAGGGTCTTTTTGGCCTCATCGTTCTTGCCCAGGGTCTTGAAGGACTTCGCGCAGCCGAGGTAAGCCTTGGCCATCTCCGCCTTCCATTTCTGGTGTGCGATGAATACGCGCTGGAAGTAGGCGATGGCGGCCTCGTGCCTGCCATTGAGGGCCTCGATCTCCCCGAGCATGCGCAAGGCGTTCGCCGTGGCCTCGCCGCGCCATTCCTTCGTGTTGGCGATCTGTTCGAAGATCTTTTTCGCCTCGTCATATTTCTTGAGTTTGGCCAGCGTCTTGGCCTCGCCCTGCGTGGATTCGAGGACGCGGGAACTGCCTGGGAAGGTCTGCGCCTCACGGAACAGCTCCAGCGCCTTGTCGAACGCGCCTTTTTCAAAGGCGATCTCCGCCAGGCCGACCGGCGCGCCGTCGGCGTACTCGCTGTCCTTGAAGAGGTCCTTGAGACGCACATAGCAGGCGTTGGCTTTTTCCAGGTCGCCCTTCTTGCGGGCGCTGTCGCCCACGGTGGCCAGCAGCATCGGGCTGAGGTCGTCGGGTTTGGCCACTTCGATGATGATGTTGAAGAACTTCTCCGCCTTGTCCGGAATCTTCATCGTCTTGGCCAGCCAGGTCTTGGCAAAGAGGATGCGCATCTGCGCCGTGCCGTTCATGGCCTCCTGCGGCGGCGTGAGGAGGGTTTCGAGCTGCTTTTCGACATCTTCAAAAGTGAGTTCAGGCGCTGCAGGGGCGGGTGCCGGTGCTGGCGCGGTTGTGGCATCAGCGGGCTTGGCCGTGTCTGTTCCCGCCGCCGGAGCAGCTGTGGTGGTTGTCGCCGCGCGGCGGCGCTTCGGCGCGCTGATGCTCACGAGCTGCTGGATGAGCCCCTCCACCTGCTGGTTGGCAGGATTGGCGATGCGGGTCTTGATGTGCTCGGAGAGCAGTTTCTTCGCATCTTCCAGCTTCCCTTCCTTGATGCGCGCGCGGCTGATCCAGAGGATGGCCTTGAGGGCGAGGTCGTCGTTGTCCTTGTGCGTGCTGTAGTAACGCTCCCACATGTCCGCCAGCTCCTTCCACTTGTCAGAGCCGACATAGAGGTCGGTGACCTGGTCCATGGCGTAGTTCAGCACGTCGTCCGTCTTCGCCTTGTCCACGGCGGCGGCGAAGTTGACCGTGGCGTTCGCGTAGTCGGCCTTCTGGTTGTAAATGTCCCCCAGCAATGCATGCACCTGGCCGATGTTCTGGTCGTTCGGCGCGTCCTTGATGATGCTCTGCAGCTCCTCCAGCGCGTCCTCCTTGTCCCCGCCCTGGAAGTTGATGAAGGCGATGCGGTAGCGCGCGTCCACGACGTACTGGCCCTTCGGGTTCTCCTTGATGTAGTTCTTGAGCGCCTTCATCACGCTCTTGTAGTCGTTCTGGTAGAAGTAGCTCAACGCGATGCGGTAGAGCGCGTCGTCCTTGTAGGCCTCCTCTTTGGGGAACTCCTGGATGAGCAGTTCATAAGCCGTGCGGGCCTCGTCGAATTTCTGCATCTCGAAAAGCACGCTGCCTTTGAGGAAGCGCAGGCGCGCCTTGTCCGCCTTCGGGAAGCTCTCCGCCTTCGCGAACGCGTCCACCGCCTCCTTCAACTGCTTGTTCTGGTAGGCCAGCATGCCGTACATCTCGGAGATCTGGCCGATCATGTCGCTGT
Source organism: Verrucomicrobiaceae bacterium (assembly GCA_016795375.1). Taxonomy (GTDB): domain Bacteria; phylum Verrucomicrobiota; class Verrucomicrobiia; order Verrucomicrobiales; family Verrucomicrobiaceae; genus Prosthecobacter. The sequence continues at coordinate 54,386 of JAEUHJ010000172.1, read as the reverse complement.
CGGGGAAGTTGTCGATGAACTTCTGGCACAGCTCGCGGGCCTCCTTGATGCGCTTGAGCGCGGCGTTCACCATGATGAGGCCGAACATGCACTTGTCACGCTGCGGGAACTCCTTGTAGTCGTTGACGATGACCTCGAAGGCCAGCGTGGCCTGCCAGAGGCGCGAGGCATCCCCCAGCGTGCCGTCCTCCTTCGGAGCGCCCATCTCATAATAACAACGGCCCAGACGGTAATAGAGGGAGGCGTCGTAATCCGTGCGCTTCTCGATTTCGGCCATGATCTCCCGGTTGGCCTTGAGTTTGGTGTCGGTTTCCTCCTTGATCACCCCCTTGGTGGCCGGGTTCTTGAGCTTGGCTTCCAGCTTCTTGATCTGCTCGGTCTGGATGCGGGAGATCTCCGCCTTCTTGCGCACGAGCTGGTAGGCGCCCAGCGCCTCGCGGAAGGCCTTCTTCTCCATCATCTCGTCACCGAGCTTGAGGTAGATGTTGTTCATCTGCGCGATGCTGTCGCCCCCGGAGGCGAAGTTGCGCACCTTCTCCATCAGCGTACCAGCCTCGTCGAGCTTGCCCTGGCTGACATAAATGTTCGCCGCGAGCATCGCCGCCTGGATGGACTCCGCGCTGCGGATGCCGTCCGCGAGCACGGATTTGAGGATTTCCAGCGCCTTGTCCTTCTGGTCTTTTCTATTGAGGGTGTCGGCGATGACAAGTCCCGCCTCCGCTTTTTTTTGCGGCGAGTTGCGCACCACGTCGGTCAGCACCTCGACGCCCTTGTCCTCCTGCTTGCTGGCGATGTAGGAACGGCCGAGCGCCATGCGCACGTCGATGATCGCCGCGCCTTGGGGGAACTCCTTCACATAAGCCTCCAGCGTCTCGATCGCCTTGGCATAGTTGTTCATGTTGTAGTGGCAGGCGCCCTCGATGAACATGATGCCCTCGAAAGGCTTGTTGTTCAGGTTCTTCTTCGCCTGCTCGAGCTTTGCCAGCGCCTCCTGATACTTCGCCTCGGCAAAAAGGGCGCCGGCGGCATTCACCAACGCCTCGGTCTCCTGCTGGATGTTCAGCGTGGCGGGGGCCGCAGGAGGCGCGCCTGGGGCGGCAGGCGGCGTTCCCGGAGCCGCAGGCACTGCAGGTTTGGGCGGCGCCTGGGCAAATCCCGGCGTGGATGCTGCCAGAACCAGGGCGGCGCAAAAAATCGTTCTCATGTGATGCAAGGGGCGTTCCACGTCCTGGCAGGATACAAACAAACAATGAAGCCGCGCAAGCCTGGAGTTTCGCGCCACATCACGGATAGTTGCGCAGGTTGGTTGCTCTGCTTCGATGGCTGCCATTTTTTCGGAAAAGGAAGCCGAGCCTAGCAGGATGGTCATTTTTGTCACGGCTGAAAATGCAAAGGGACCATTTCCGTCCACTCCAGCCGCCCCCGTGCCGCATTGTTCCTTGGCTCAGCCCGCTCCCCGTTCGACATTCCGCGTTCGTCATCCGACATTGCCCGCCCCATGTCCTCCCCCGTTCTCGAAGTCACCGATCTCACTTTCCGCCGCGGCCGCCCCATATTAAAAGGCATCTCCTGGCGCGTCGATCCCGGCCAGCACTGGGCCATCCTCGGCCCCAACGGCTGCGGCAAGACCTCCCTCATCAACCTCATCACCGGCTACGACAGCGCCACCACCGGCACCCTGCGCATCGGCGACAGTGTTTTCGGCGACGACGACTGGCGCGAGGTGCGCCGCCGCGTCGGCCTCGTCACCAACACGCTCACCACCTACCTCGAAAGCGGCGAACCCGTGCTCGATGTCATCGCCAGCGGTCGTGATGCCAAGCTCAACCTCATCGAAGTCCCGCCCGCCTCCGTGAAGCGCGATGCCGCGCGCTTGTTGAAGCGAGTCGGCTGCGATTACCTCCGTGACGCGCTCTGGGGGCCGCTTTCACAAGGCGAGAAGCAGAAGACTCTCATCTGCCGCGCCCTGATGGCAAAGTTCGCCGTCCTCATCCTCGACGAACCCTGCGCCGGGCTCGACCCCGTCGCCCGCGAGCATTATCTGCAATGGATGCAGTCACTCGCCGCGAAACCGCAATCCCCTTCCCTCGTCATGGTCACGCATCACGTCGAAGAAATCCTCCCCGCCATCACCCACTGCCTCCTGCTCAAAGACGGCCGCGTCCACGCCGCCGGCCCGAAGCATGCCATCCTCAAGAGCGCGAATTTGAGCGCGATTTACGGCTCCCCCTTGAAGCTCACACGCCACGGCGAACGTTATGCGCTGAAACTCGCCGCATGAAAACGATCCTGCCGCTCCTCCTCGCCGCGCTGACAGCCGCCGCCGCCGATGTCCGCCTCGAACGCGTCCCTGAAGGTGGTGTGCAGCCCCAGATCGTCACCACCAGCGACGGCACGCTGCATCTCGTCTATCTCAAAGGCGACCCGCGTGGCTGTGACGTGCGCCATTGCGTGAAAAAAAACGGCTCCGCCTCCTGGAGCACGCCACGTACCATCAACAGCATCCCCGGCTCCGCCATCGCCGCCGGCACCATTCGCGGTGCGCAGATCGCCGCCGGCAAGGACGGCTCGCTCCACATCGTCTGGAACGGCGTCGGCGATCACAAACGCAACATCCCCTCCCCGTTGCTCTACACCCGCTCGCTCGATGGCGGCATGAGTTTCGAGCCACAACGCGATCTCCGCGCCGACACTCAGGCGCTCGACGGCGGCGCGTCCGTCGCCGCCAGCGCGAAGGGCGGGGTCTTCGTCGTCTGGCACGGCGCCCCCGCCGGAGCGGAACCCGGCGAGATCAACCGCCGCGTCTATGTCCTCAAATCCACCGACAACGGCCTCACCTTCACCCCGCCGAAGATCGCCAACGCCGACGATCCCGGCGTGTGTGCCTGCTGCTCGCTCAGGGCCTTCGTCGCGCCCTCCGGTGAATTGTACACGCTCTATCGCGCCGCCCGCAGCATGAGCCAGCGTGACATCGTGCTCATGACCTCACACGACGGCGGCACCACCTTCCAGCACCGCGATGTCGGCCCCTGGGCCATCAACGCCTGCCCCATGAGCAGCGCCAGCATCATCAGCGACGGCCAGCACACCCGCGCCGCGTGGGAGGCCGAAGGAAAAGTCTTCACCGCCCTCCTCGACGCGAAATCCGACGCGCTCGCCGTCTCCGAATCGAACACGCGTCATCCATCGCTCGCGGTGAACTCCAAAGGCGAGACCCTCATCACCTGGAGCATCGGCACCGGCTGGAACAAAGGCGGGCAGCTCGGCTGGCAGGTGCTTGATGCCAGCGGCAAGCCCGCTGCTGAGCGCGGCACGCGGCCCGGCATGCCCGTGTGGGACTTCACCGCCGCGTATGCGGATGGAGAGATCTTCGCGGTGCTCTATTAAACCGCTCTTCCGACAGCAAGAAGGGAGCGCGGGCACTCCTGCCCGCAGGCATTGGCCGAAAAAATCGGAAGAAGAAATAGAGATGAGTGATGCCCGGTGGCCCATTGCAAGCGTGCTGGTCGCAGCATCATCGTTCATGGCTTGACTGGGTTTGACTGGCCTTGACTCTCCTGCGCACCACCCTTGCGGATTTCCTCCGCGATCGCGCGGGCCTGCATCAGGTTCTGCGTGCGTTCCAGCAGCGTGGCATCGTCCGGGAGCAACGGCAGCCCGGCCTTCGCATGGTTGCGTTCGCGTTCCCGCCGGATCAGATCCTCGTCCGCGTGTCCGTGGAGGAGGATCAGGATGCCGCGCAGCGCCTCCTCCGGCGACTTGCTGGTCTTGAGAAGATGGGACGTGTGGGCGTCCGTCCACTCGCGCCATTGCTCATGCGTGCGTTTCGTCTGCGCCTCCTGCGCCAGCGCCAGCTCCGCCTTCTTGAGGTCGAGCTGCTCGCGTTCCAGTTTCAGGCGTGCCACGCCCTGGTCAAAGCGGCGCAGAGAAGCGACGCTCCCGCAGAGCTCCATCAGTTGGGCGCGCAGGCGTGGCTTGCTCCAGTCCTTCACGCTGGCGGTGGCCGCGATGAGGCTGGCAAACCGTTCCGCCACGATGGCTGACAAGCGGTCCGGCAGTTCGGCGGCCGCCGATTCTATGTCGTCCGCTTCCTCGGCAATCCTCCGCACTGTTTCGATGCGCTCCTGCCTGGCCTCCCAGTCGCGGAAACCGCCCCGCCGCCAGTCGGAGAGGTTCTGCTTGAGGATCGGGCGGCCTTCAAAGTCGCGAATGAGCACTTCGAGCACCTCCGGCTGCGCGTGCAGCCATTCGAGCAGCGTTTCACCGGCTTCGCCGTCAGCCAGCCGCTGGTTGAGCTGCTCACGGATGACTTTGGGAAGCCGGGCGATCTTGCCATTGCGTGCTCTCATGATTCAGGCGGTGTAGCGTCCACGGATGTGGGAGTTGTAGTAGCTGCCTGCGGAGGGGGCGGTGATCAGCCCTCGGAAGATATGCTCGGGCACACGATAGTGGGTGTAAGGCTCGTCTTTGGACGTGAACCAGATGTGGAGGAGACGGCTGGCCGGATCGTAATCCGCAGCCACAATGGCGGATGAGTTGAAGTAACACATAGGCCACCATCAATGCGCATCCATGCTGTTTGATCCTCCACGAAAAATCAGGGGAAAATCCGAGCACTTTCAAGCCACGATGGAGCGTATCGCGTCGGCGATCTTGTCCAGCAGCGCGTTCTGCAACGTGCCCGGTAGTTTTTTGCCCGCATCGACATCCTCCCGATGCCTTGTCCGCGCCTTGATGCGCGAAAGCTCATGTTTGAACTCCTCACGCTCATGAAAGCCGGACACCTGCTCCCGGATCATCTCGCGAGACAGGGCTGCCCACTGCTTCACCGTCTCCTTGGAGAGCGGCGGCAACTGCCACGCCCGCACCACCCAGTCTGGCGGCACGCGGAGGCGCAAATCCGGACGGTTTCCCGCATCCAGGTAAGGATGGATGCTCTGCCACCAGGCAGGCCCGTAGCGATTCTGTTCCAGAGTTTCGATGGCCCGGTGTGCCCAGGCGCGGCAGATGTTGTGCTCGGTTTTGTGGGCGCTGGGCTTCAGATGGCTGTGCGCCAGCGCCGCCCCCAGCTTGAGGTGCTCCATGTGTGTGCTGGCTCTTGCCTCCCAACCGGGCTCCAAGCACGCCAGCACCGGCACCTGCTGCATGAACTGGGTCTTGTCATGAAAAAGTCCCGGATTCCCGTGATACATGACCTGCAACATCACCGTCATGTGGTGCGCCGTTGTCAGCAGGGCCTCGGCGGCAGATTTGTCCCCGTTCATCATGCGCGGCAGGAGTTTGGAAAATGCCTCGTGCATCTTTACCTCGGCATCCAGGCATGATTGCCTGTCTTCCAGCTCCTCCGGCGTCATCTCCTCAAGCTCCGGTTGTGACGCACGGCGAGGGGCTGGTACAGCCTCGGCATTCTGCACCTGCAAAGCGGTCCGGCGCTGCCTGATGCGCCATGCCTCAGCCTCGGCATAAAGTTCCATCAGGCTCACTGTCTCCCCAAAATCATGGCCCGGCGGTGGAATGAAGCGCGTGTAGAGATGCAACTCCTGCCGCTTGTCGGCTTCCAAATCCTCTTCCTCGACAATCCGCGGCTTGAGACGGTGGTGTTTCATCATTTTTGGAGAGCAGTTCGTGCGGCATCCTACATCACAGACGACTGACAGCCTCGATAAATCATCCAGTCATCCCGAGAAAACAAATGAAGTGACTTCTTGCCAGTCCTGCGCGCTCCTTCTAGCCTGCCGGAACCATGAACCGGATTTACCAAGGACGTGTCACGAAGGTGCAGATGCCCGCCCCTGCCAGTGCCGGGCAGCAGGTTGGCCGAAAGAAGGAAAAAGGGGCCGAAAAAAACGACTGGATCGACCTGCCGGACGGCGAGGCCGCGCTGTGGCGGCACCATGAGGTGTTTCAGGATGCGGTGAATTATGATGCCTTCTCTCTCGCCTTCATGGCTGAGGGAATGCGTGACTCGAAAGGTGAACTGACAGCGATGGGCAAGTTTGCGCAGCAGGTGAGAGAACGGTGGGAAGATTTTACCCACAAAGGAAAAACCAGAGAAGGGATGCGCCGCTCCTTGAGTCGAACTCTTGGTATCAAGCTTGAAGAGACGACATGGGAGGAGTGCGGGAAGCGAGTTTTTGCGAACGTGCTGAAGGCGTTTCCCAGGCGTCATTTGTCACCTGATGCCCAGGTGGATGTGCTTCATGGTGTGATGGCAGAAATGTTCCCGCCGAAAAGCCGTGGACTTAATCCGCAGAAAATGGCTCGCGGCGACTGGCCCTGGCTTTGCTGGAATCACGCGAGCGGTGAATCGCCAGCCAAGGCGTATTATCGGAAGAACCACGGGATCAATGACTTCATGGCGGCTCTGTTTCACGCAGGTGCCCAAGAACTCGTCAAGCTGGCAGAGCGGAAGATCAATGAAACATACTTGAGCAGCGTGGTGGAAGAGCATGATGAGGAAGCTGGAGATGTTTCCGACGAGCCGGATGAAGAGCATGTTGAAACCGAGACTGAACAGGATGACGCGGCGGGAGTGGAGTGTTTCAAAGGCGCGGAAGCGATCACCAAATGGAAGGCATGTTGTGCAACGTTGAAGAGTTTGACCGATGAAAATGGTTTCTCCGATGCCTTCACCCTTCTCGGTGGAAGCACTGATGCTCTTGCCTTGGAATTGTCAGCGATTGAGAACGAGATCAAACGCAAGGAGGAGGAATGTAAAGAAAAACCAGACGCTTGCTCGTTCCAGAAGTGGTCCACAGGAGGCAAGGGCAAGGACAACGCTTCCGTCGAGATCTTTGTTCTGATGCATCTCAGCAAGGACAAGCCACAGGTGGCAACGGCATTGAAGGCGAGATTGCTGCCCAAGTTCCTGGGCCGTATCATCAAGGATGATCCGCCAGCCTACCTGGCGTTCGTTGACCAGCATGGGTTGTGTGGTGCTAAAGAAGCAAAAGACGACGAACTCAATGGCAAAGAGCCCTTCGCCAAGGTGAACAAGGTCCGTGACAGCACCGCCAAGGCCGCAGCACGCGCAGCAAAGAAGGGAAATGCCCCAGAGACTGCTCCAGCAGCAAAAAGCGATGCGCAACCGTGCAGCAACTTCATTCAAGCGATTCGAGATCAATGCGGTGTCGTTTTCCCAGGCTTTACTGCCGTCAAAGGTTTCCTGTCACTTCATGACGACGCCCAAACACCCGACAAGCGTGTGGCATGGGAGGCCGGCGAGACGGATTGGAAGGAGTTTGAATTCGCGGCGCTTGAGGAAGCCTTGAAGGCTCCCAATCAAATCAAGAAGAAGACCGAGGAGAGGGACAAGGAACGAGCCGAACTCGAAGCGAAGGAGAAGGCGTATGATGGCACTGGCCGTGCGAAGTCATCCGACGACGATGAAGGTGACGATGATCACATTCCCGGCTTCAAGGACGATTTGCGGTTAACAGTGATTCAGAAGCTCCATGCCACGCTGGCCGTGGCGGATGGCGTGGTGGAAGGCGAGGTTCATAAGTATGGCTTCAGTCAGGCCGCTCTGCGAGGGTTTGAGGAGTTGCAGGAGGCTTGGAACAAGCATGTCACGCCAGAGGAGGAATACACAGAGGCAAAGAAGACCATTCTCAAAGACAAGGTGCTCAAGCCCCATCAACAAGAACACCGTGATGATGTTGGCGCGGTGCTGCTTTTTGAAAAACTGCTCGAAAAAGACAACTGGTGCCTGTGGCGAAATCCTACGCCCGCGCAGGAGCAGGAGAGGAAAGAGAAGAATCATTCCGGGAACATCGTGCGTGACTACATGCGCTACCTGGAGATCAAGGAACGCATCGACGAGCTGAAAAAGCCGGTGCAATACACTCCGGCAGATGCCGCGCTATCGAGGCGGCTCTACGATCTCAAGGGCGGCTCACAAGGAGGCTTCAAGCATGGCGGCGGGGCCGATGGTTTGTGGTTTGAAACACAAATCGCCATTGAGCGCAGACAGGGAGACAAAATTTTTTATCACCGGCAGAATGTGAGGATTCACTACACCGCGCCACGGCTGCTTCGGGATGGATCGAGGGCACTAACTGAGAATGAGAATTTGAAAGCTGCGAACTGGATGCAGCCCATGGTAAAGGCACTCAAAATCGCAGACAAGCAGCCGGTGGATGACAGAGAGCAAAACAGTGAAGAGACCGACTTGAAGCATGACTTCAGCAAACATGCCGTGTCTTTGATGCCTGACTGGTCGGCTGGCAACCGCAATCCGCAGCCAGACCGGTTGCTGCTGAACTTCGTTCTGAAGATTAACAAGGCAGACCTGACCGCACGTCTGCGGAAGACCATGAAACGGGAGAAGTGGCCCTGGACGATGCAATTTAATTGGAACCGTGATGGCCACGAATCGGTTTTGCGCTGGCCGCATGAAGATTGGTCGAAAGTTGCGAGCAAAAAAGACTTCCCTGGCAAATGGTTTGACTCCGTTGGGCTAGAGCGCTTCCGGGTGCTCTCCGTAGATCTGGGGCAAAAGCAGGCGGGAGCCTTTGCCATCGTCGAATTCTCCTGCGCATACACTGAGCCGGAGAAGGCAAAGGCAAGATACATCGGAATGATAACCAGCCCGGAGGGCAAGAGGGTCTGGTATGCTCGCGTGATTCACACTGGCTTGCACCGGCTGCAAGGAGAGGATGCAAGAGTTTATCGGCCCGAGTTCAAGGACAAGAAACCAGTTGCCGACACTGAGAAATTCCGAGAAGAGCTTTCGGGATCGGCTGGACGTCAGGCAACTCTCTACGAAAGCAGGCGGTTTGTTGAATTATTGGGGGAGATGAAGCAGCCCGACTTGTTGGATGAGCACTGCCGCACGCCGGAACAGGCGCGGGAGATGATCTTCTATCCCGAGCAAAACTACAAATTGCTGGTGACATTGCGGCGGGCGCAATCATTTGCCGCCAAGCTGCACCGCTGGTGCTGGTATCTGGCTCCAAACGAGGAGCGAAAGGATCAGGAGGAACGGCGGCGGATTGCAATCAAGGAGATCGCCGAAGCAGACGCCCATGAATGGCTGCCTTCCCAAACTCACGAAAACGCCAAAGAGGAGTGCAAGAGAATCGATGGCAGAGCTGATGAAAAGGTGCGCGATGCAACCGTCCGTGCTGCGGAACTGAAAACATCTCTGGCGAATCTCGTGAAGGCGCTGACGCCATGGTTGGAGGAGATCGCCAACCGCATTTATCACTCCCGGTCCGGCTGCCTGAAATGGAAAACACATCCAGACAAAGGGGATTGCCATCTATTGGCGTATGAGGAGTGGCCGAAGGAAAAAATCAAGTCCCAAACCAAGGAAGAGAAGATGCTCGCGGGGCAGCGCGGCCTCTCGATTGAACGCATCGAACAGATGGAGGAACTGCGCAAACGCTGCCAGTCACTCAATCAGACTCTCCGTCGGAAGATCGGCGATCCTCCTCCTCGTGGTCGCGATGATTCTATTCCCGACCCGTGTCCAGCGGTGCTGGCAAAGCTCGATGGTCTCAAGGAACAACGAAGGAATCAAACAGCGCACATGATTCTGGCTGAGGCGCTTGGACTCGCACTGGCTACGCCAAAGTCTGCCATCAAGGAGGCCAACAAAGCCTTCCATCAGGCTATTGAACGCTGCGAGTCCGCACAGATAATCCAGGATTTGAAGGCGGATCGTTCCAGATTGAGGAAGGAAGCGGAGGCGCAAGACCTTCACGGTGAGTATGTGAAGGTGAATGACAAAGGCAGCCCCTCCGCCGATGACAATTCGTGGCGTGAGGTCGTTGATTTCATTGTCATCGAAGACCTAGGCCGCTACAAGACGTCACAAGGGCGTGCCCCGCGTGAAAACAGCCGCCTGATGAAGTGGTGCCATCGGGCGATCCGAGACAAGCTCAAGGAGATGTGCGAACCGTTTGGTATTCCGCTGGTCGAGACACCGGCGGCATACTCATCACGCTTTTGTTCGAGAACGGGTGTGGCCGGTTTCAGAGCCAGCGAATTGTCCCCTCCTATGCTCAATGAGTCCAAATGGCGCTGGCGGATTCGAAAGCGTGATGACGGCAAGGAGGAAACCAAGGAGCAAAGAGAGCGCCGTGAACAATGGGAGAGCTTGTATGCCGAAGTCAGGCGCATCAATGCGGGCCGCGATGGCACTGATGGGAATGAATATCGAACACTGCTGGTTCACGATGCCGGTGGAGGCGTCTTCATCCCGATTTCAAATCTGAACCGGCACTATCAACGCCCCCCAAAAGACAAGGCGAAACCCAAGAAGCACCGGCCTGTCATCCAATATCTGCCCGTACGGCTTGAGGAGGGGCAGGAGCATCTGCCGAGGTTGATTCACGCGGACATCAATGCCGCTGTGAACCTTGCGTTGCGATGCGTGGCTCATCCGCGCATCTGGAGCATCCATTCAAGGCTCAGGTCTGAGCGGGAAGCTGGCGAAGGCACTGCCAGACCCAAGGTTAAAAAGAAGAGCAAGAAGTCCGAGGCACAGAGGCAGCAATCCGAAGAAGTGGTGGCGAAGCCCGACAAGTTTTTCGCCCGTGAAAAGCGCAAGCATGGAACACTGGAGGGTGACAAGCGCATTCAGATCGTCACGCCGTCAGTTCACAAAGCATTGAAGAAGGCTGACGCTGCAACGACCGACGTGCGCAAGAAGCGGTGGCAAAAGCTCGCCGACAAACTGTCGCTCAAGGCCAGCGAGAGCCGTCATCCCAACTTTTTTGCCGATGTCGCCAATCTCCGGGGCACTCATTGGGGTGTTGCCGAACTTCATGGAATCCAGGAGGGGGAGCTTACTCCCGCTCATCTCGTTTCAGGCAAGTCGCTCTGGGGATATGTGAAACGCAATTCTTGGAAACGCTGTCAGGAAATCAACGCTGCCCGCACCAAGGCTTGGGAGGAGAAGGCCGCGAAGCCTTGATCTCAACGACGCCATCCTCATGATCTGATCCCTTCCTTGTCAATCCCGCCGCCGCCCGTAACCTATGCCGCACGAACTGGAAGGAGAACATCGCCCGCTGGCGCGCCCTGAAGCCGGAGGAATTGCTGCACAGGAAGTGGGAGGCGATCCCGCTGGATGTGGCGCGGAGCATGGCCTTCGAGCGGGAGCCGGTGGCGGTGGAGAAGATTCGCGAGATTGCTTCGATGCTCTCTCTCTCTCTCTCTTTCAGGTCAGCCCTGGCGGGCTGGCTGTCTCGCAAAGCTCGGCTCTCGCCCGGATCGAGCCACCCGCTTTGTTGAAACCACGCAAGGTGTCCTGAGCAAGATGTCTCTTGCCTGAGGTGCGCTTTGGAGGAAGATCGCCAGTCCATGAGCACCCTGGCCCAAACCCTGCACGCGGAGATCGACACCGCACCGGAACCGGTGCTGGAGGAGGTGCTGGACTTTCTGGTGTTTCTCAAATCCCGCCAGCCGACGGGGGAGGAAGGCCGTGAGAACCTGATGGCGCTGGCGGGCAGCGCGTGGGATGCGGACTGGAACAATCCGCAGGAGGATGAGGCATGGCGCGGTTTGTGAGCGGGGAGGTGGTGGTGCTGCCGTATCCCTTCACGGATTTCTCCAGCACGAAGGTGCGCCCGGCGCTGGTGCTGGCAGCGCTGACTCGCGGGGACATCATCTTATGCCAGATCACCAGCCAGCCGGGCAGCCATGCGCAGGCGGTGCCGGTGAGGATGACGGACTTCATGCCGGGCGGCGGCCTGCCGCTGGACAGCTACGCCCTGCCGCACCGGGTGGTGACAGCGCATGAATCCTGCGTGCGCCGCCGGGCGGGGTGTCTCCAGCAGGCGAAGCTGGAGGAAATCCGCGAGCGCGTGTGCGCGGTGATCCGGCAGGGCTGAGCCAGACTTGACACGCGGGCTTATACTTCCCGCCGTCATGAACTCCGCCGCCCCGATTCAGACGCAGGATGACGCCGTGTCCCTGCAACCGCCGCTGCCGGGTTCAGAGACGGTCCTCGTATTCGTCGTGCGGGCCGATCCAGAACCAGTAGATGCGGCCTTCCTGCTCCAGGCCGAGCACGCGGTGATTTTTGTCCACACGGGCGGACCAGTAGGAGCCGACACGCTTGAAGTGCAACGACGGATGCCGGTGGTCGCTCTGCCAGAGGCGGTATTGCTTCCGCGCACGCTCCTGAACTTGCGCGGGCAGGGCCGCGAGCGCCTGACGAAAGCTAGCGGTAACGGAGGAATTCATCGAGGGGTGTGGTCTGACCAGCGGCGACCTCTTTCAGCGCCTGGGCGGCGAGGTGGTCAAACTTCCCGGCGAGAACGGACTGCTCAAACACACGGTCTGCATCAGCGTCGATTTTCTCCTGCATCCAGGAAGCCAGGACACGAAAGTCCTGCGGAGGGAGATGCTCGATGGCCTGTTCGATTTCCAGCACAGTGCTCATGCCGTGGATTGTATGCACTTTCACCCAACACCGCAAGCCCATGAACTCCGCCGCCCCGATCCAGACGCAGGATGACGCCGCGTCCCTGCAACCGCCGCTGCCGGTGCGCCGGCTGCACAATTTCATCTACTGCCCGCGGCTGTTCTATTACCAGTGGGTGGAGAACCTGTTCGAGGAGAACGCGGACACCATCGCCGGCAGCCATGCGCACCGGAACGTGGACAAGCCCTCGAATTATGAGGAGGACAAGAAGGCGGCGCTGGCGGAGGGTTTGGCCGAAGGAGCGCGGCTGCGCAGTCTGAAACTGGAGAGCGTGGCGCTGGGGCTGGTGGGCGTGGTGGATTTGATCGAGGGAGGGCCGGATGGGGCGGAGGTCGTGGACTATAAAAAGGGCAGCGCGAAGCGCGGGGCGAACGGCGAGCGGGTGGCGAAGGAAAGCGATGCAGTCCAAGTGATGGCCCATGCCCTGCTGCTGGAAGAGGAGGGAACGCGGGTAACACGGGGCTGGATTTATTATGCGGAGGACAAGCGCCGCGTGCCGGTGGAGCTGACTCCCGAATTGCGTGAGCTAACCTTGCAGGCTCTGGCCGATGCGAAGGCGCAGGCGCGGAGCGGGCACTGCCCGCCGCCGCTGGTGCATGATCCACGCTGCCTGCATTGCAGCGCGTATCCGATCTGCCTGCCGAATGAGAGCCGCTGGTGGGCGGCAGGCTTTGAGGAGGTGGTGGATGAGCAGCAGATGGCCTTTGTGTTTGATGGCTGGCAGGAACGTAACGCGGGCGTTCGCTTCGCGGCTTCGCAGCCTGCCCGTGCTGGTTTTCCAGCAAAGGCGGACGAGGGCGCCCGCGCTCCTGAAATCAAGGAGCCGCCGCGACCAGGTGATGACGCGGGGGAAATCCTGGTGGTGCAGCAGCCGGGGGCGCAAGTAGGGCAGCGCGGGGACATGTTCACCGTCAGCATCAAGGGGGACGTGGTGCAGAAGATGCCGGGGCATCAACTGCGGGCGATCTATGTGTATGGCGCGGTGCAGCTCACGGCGCAGGCGGTGCAGACGGCGCTGGAGCTGGACATCGACGTGGCCTATTTCTCCCCGGCAGGCCGTTTCCTCGGCATGCTGCGCGGCCTGCCGACGAGCGGGGTGGACGCCCGGATGGGCCAGTATGAGTTCTTCCAAAAGGAGGTCATCCGCCTGAAACTGGCGCGGGAGATCATCCGCGCGAAGATTCACAACCAGCGCGTGCTGCTCATGCGCAACGGCGACGCGCCGGAAAGCGCCCTTAAACTGCTGGCGGAACTAAGGGACGGGCTGAGCGAGGCGGAAGACCGCACGCAGCTCCTGGGTTACGAAGGCATGGCGGCGAATCTCTACTTCGAGCACTTCCCCAGCATGCTGAAGGGACGTGGGGAGGCTTGGCGCTTCGATTTCCAAGGGCGAAACAAGCGTCCGCCGCGTGATCCGGTGAACGCGCTGCTGTCCATGGCCTATAGCATGCTGGCGAAAGAACTCACGGGCGTGTGCCATGCGGTGGGACTGGACCCGTTCCTCGGCTTTCTGCATCAGCCGCGCTATGGCCGGCCCGCGCTCGCTTTGGACCTGATGGAGGAATTCCGCCCGCTGATTGCGGACAGCGTGGTGATCTCCCTCATCAACCGGGGCGAGCTGGGCGTGGAGGATTTTGTGCGCAGCGCGAACGGCACCTCTCTGAAAGATGCCGGACGCCGCGCCTTCTGGGAAGGCTACTTCCGCCGGATGGACACGGAGGTCAGCCACCCAGAATTCGGCTACAAAATGAGCTACCGCCGCATGCTGGAAGTGCAGGGTCGCCAGCTCTGGCGCTACCTGCGCGGGGAGGCGGCGGGCTACCACGGCTTCACCACACGTTGAAGGAGGACAATCATGAGAACCCGCTACCTCATCTGCTACGACATCTGCCATCCGAAACGCCTGCGCCGCGTGGCGAAAGCGATGGAAGGCTACGGCGTGCGGCTGCAATTCAGCGTCTTTGAATGCGCGCTGGATGAGAAACGCTACCGCAAGATGGAGGCGGAGCTGCATCCCATCCTGAATCACGACGAGGACCAGGTTCTCTTCGTGAGCCTCGGGCCGGAGGACAGCAGCCACGGCCTGCGGATCGAGGCGATGGGCCTGCCCTACCTCGTACGCAGCCGGGTGACGATTGTGTAGTCCGCGCTTGCGAAGCACCCGCGAAGGGAATCCCCTCGCGGTGATTTCCCGCTTGCGCTCGCGGGCGATCCTGCGAGCATGGGTCGGCCATGTGCCACCGACCACCCTTCCTCCGCCATTGGAACGGGCAAGCTCCAGGAAATCCTGAGTGGATAACTGATCTCTGAAATCATGACGACTGAAGCGGCGGCGCTCCTCGCGAGCGCGGATGTGCCGGGTCTTGCCCTGGTACCGCGCTCGCGAAGGGCGTCAGACACAATTCAACAGACTCGAAGATGCTAGCCATGACGTTCCACAGCGGGCGCTCGCGGAAAGCGGCTCAAAAGCTGTTCCCTTCCCCGTTCCACGGCCTTGCTGCTTCGGTCTTGATGATTCCAGCGAGCTTGAGGCGGTTGATGGGTCTGTGACTTGGCAAGATGCGATTGCGCTTCGGTCTTGATGATTCCAGCGAGCTTGAGGCGGGCCATGTCCATGCCACCGCCCCGGAAGTCCTCGCGCTTCGGTCTTGATGATTCCAGCGAGCTTGAGGCGGGGGCCTTTTCCTGCGGTGCCGACGAGACCGATGAGCTTCGGTCTTGATGATTCCAGCGAGCTTGAGGCGGCTTTCGGCGTACGACTGCATCTCCATCCATGCGACGCTTCGGTCTTGATGATTCCAGCGAGCTTGAGGCGGGCCAAAATCTGGCCGTCTATCCGCACCGGCTCCTGCTTCGGTCTTGATGATTCCAGCGAGCTTGAGGCGGGCCCAAGGTGTGGCGGCATCCGGCGTACGCTGTGAGCTTCGGTCTTGATGATTCCAGCGAGCTTGAGGCGGAGAGCAAGTCCCGTAGCCGCCACATCGGCAGCGCGCTTCGGTCTTGATGATTCCAGCGAGCTTGAGGCGGCGGCTTTTTTGGCTTCGGAGGCGAGCACTTGTTCGAGCTTCGGTCTTGATGATTCCAGCGAGCTTGAGGCGGGCGATGTTCCGCGTCCATCCACTCGTGATGGACTTGCTTCGGTCTTGATGATTCCAGCGAGCTTGAGGCGGATGTCGCGCTTGTAGTTCGACATATTGACATCGAGCTTCGGTCTTGATGATTCCAGCGAGCTTGAGGCGGTTGATGAGCGCAGGCAGGCTCACGTTTTCCAGCGCGCTTCGGTCTTGATGATTCCAGCGAGCTTGAGGCGGTTTGTGGTCGTCGCACGATGAAATCCGTTTACATGCTTCGGTCTTGATGATTCCAGCGAGCTTGAGGCGGGAAAAGAACGTAGTTGGAGGTGCCTTTGCCGCCAGGCTTCGGTCTTGATGATTCCAGCGAGCTTGAGGCGGTCCAACTGGAGGAAAAACCGCCTTTCTTCATCAGGGCTTCGGTCTTGATGATTCCAGCGAGCTTGAGGCGGTTTTGCCTGCGGTTGCCTGGTCCGGATCGTTTCGCTTCGGTCTTGATGATTCCAGCGAGCTTGAGGCGGACTCCCGCCAGCCCCGCGCCCACCATCGACCTGCCGCTTCGGTCTTGATGATTCCAGCGAGCTTGAGGCGGGAAGTGCCGTCCTAATCCATCACCCCTCGCAACTCGCTTCGGTCTTGATGATTCCAGCGAGCTTGAGGCGGCACATCGTCGGCATTCCAGCCCTCCGGCTTGCCTGCTTCGGTCTTGATGATTCCAGCGAGCTTGAGGCGGGAAGTAGTCAAACTGGAGCGACTTGCGGAGCGCTGCTTCGGTCTTGATGATTCCAGCGAGCTTGAGGCGGGCCGCCGCCACGCAGCGGCTCGCATTGAAGCTCTGGCTTCGGTCTTGATGATTCCAGCGAGCTTGAGGCGGATTGAGCGTTCTTGACGGCGCGGCAGAGGGCCACGCTTCGGTCTTGATGATTCCAGCGAGCTTGAGGCGGTATTAGAAGAAGCAATAGCTTTGCTTGTGGCGCCGCTTCGGTCTTGATGATTCCAGCGAGCTTGAGGCGGACCTTCGCGTGAATCCGTGCGACGTAGAGGTGAAGCTTCGGTCTTGATGATTCCAGCGAGCTTGAGGCGGGAACTGCGCGCCGTTTTTGGGCTCGCCGGGCGTGCGCTTCGGTCTTGATGATTCCAGCGAGCTTGAGGCGGGCCCGCGTCCAAACGCGTTCCGGCCACGGGAAGGGCTTCGGTCTTGATGATTCCAGCGAGCTTGAGGCGGATGGCCCTGAGCAGGCAGGCGCTCGAACGCGGCGGCTTCGGTCTTGATGATTCCAGCGAGCTTGAGGCGGCCCCCTCCCGACGAAAAGGGCGCGGCTCCTGACGGCTTCGGTCTTGATGATTCCAGCGAGCTTGAGGCGGAACCTGCGCGCGCGCTACCGCAGCAGCAGCAGCGCGCTTCGGTCTTGATGATTCCAGCGAGCTTGAGGTCCCGCTCCGCCCCGCCGCCCGAACCAGCATTTCGCGCGACGCTGGTGATGTTGCCGGAATTGAAGAGGGCGGAGTGGCGTCCCCCCTCACTCCTTGCCTTCCTCCCGCATGCGGATGAAGGGGCGCAGCACGAGGAGCAGCAGTGGAGCCAGCAGCACGAGGCCGCCGACGATGCTCCACATCGTCACGGTGTCGCGCGGCCCTTCAACCGGGCAGTAGCGGGTGAGCAGCCAGCTGAAGACGGCGCCGGTGGTGATCTTGCCCATCAGCAATGGCACCGCGGAGAGCGCGGCGTAGCTGGCCTCCTGCCCTTTCGGGGCGATGGAGACGGCGTATTCATAAACGCGTGGTGAATAAAATGCCTCGCCGATGGAAAAGACAACCTGCCAGAGCACCACGGTGAGGAACAGCGGGTGCGCCGCGCCATGCCAGTCAAAGTAACCGCGGATCACCCATTGCCCGAGCGGTCCGTCGGCGAGACCTTGGAAAGCGGCCTGCGGCAGCGCCAGGAAGATGAACGACAGCGCGGTGATGAAGCCGCCGAAGATGACCATCGGATACGCGGGCATCTTTCGCGTGAGGATGCCGGCGACAGGCGCGAGGATGAGGATGAGCACGCTGTTCACCGCGTTCGCCCGCCCTGCGCGTTTGCCGCCTTCCACACCGAGCTCGCGTTCGAGAAAGGTCGGCAGCACCCCGTCCATGATGCTGAACACGATTTTGAGCAGCCCGATCACGGCGAGAAACATCAGCAGGCGATGAAAGCCCGGATGCCGCAGCAGCATTGAAAAGAGACGCGCGGACTCCCTCACCGCCCCGCCCACCGTGAGCGTGCGCGGAGGCGCGTCACCGGCCCCCAGGCCGCGCTCACGCAGCAGGAGGAGCACCGGCAGCATGAACAATTCGATGCCGGCGCTCACGGCGAGAAGGACGCGCTGGATGCTGTGGTCCGTGCCCCAGAGGTGAATGGTGGAACCGCCGCCTCCGCCCTGCTTGATGCCGTCAAAAACGAAGTAGCCGGCCATGAAGCCGAGATTCAGCAGCGCGTAAAAAACCGAGAAGGCCACGCTACGCTGCTCCGCCGTGCTGAACTTCCGCGTCGCCGCCACCAGCACCGGAGTGCAGAGCGCCTCGCCCACTGCGACGGGGACCAGCCCGGCCGTCAGGGCCAGCCACGGATTGGACACCGAGATCATGATGGCGCGCGCCAGCACGGCGAGCGTCACACCGATGGCCAGCGTGCGGCGCAGCCCGATGGCATCGGTGATGGAACCCGCCAGCAACGTGCTGCCGGACATCATGAGCCCCAGCAGCAGGTAGCCAAACTGAGCGTCCGCATCGCTCATGCCGCAGTCCTTCATGAGGTAGGACACCATCACCACCATCATGATCTTGTAGCCGGTGACACTGAGCAGCTTCAGCCCGAACGTCACCCACAGTCCGGCAGGGGCGTCTTTCAAGTTCGCAATGGCATACAAACCGATCCCGAAGGTCGCGCCGCCGATGACCCAGCCAGCCACGGGTCCGAGCCCCAGCTTCGCCATCGCCATCCAGCCCACGACCCAGCAGAAGAGGGCGAGCACGCCGCCACGGAGGACGAGCGGCGGAAGCGAAGGCGCGGCAGGCGGGGAGTCGGACATGGCGAGAGGGAGCCAGCTTTGGATCAATGGTCAAGCGCCTTGGCCGCTGAAATGCCCCTTCCGGCATCGCCGCGGAGTTCAAGAACGCCAAATGACGCCGGCACATGGAAGTCCGGCTTCTCCGTCCGCGGGTTCACCCAGGACATCCAGCCGGAATGCACCGTTCCGTCGGGCTTGCGATGAAATTCCGCGCGATACAGGCCCGCGATGATCTCGCGTGAATCCGGCCTGAGGACATTCAAGGCGCGAAGCGTGTCGAACGGCAGGCTGCCGGTGACGGAATAGCGGTTGCCGTCGATGCGGGCAGCGCATCGCAAGCCTTCACATTCCCAGTTCCAGTCCATCTGACGGTAGAATCCGGCCTTGTAGGCCAGCACGTCGCCACGCGGCGACATTTCGAGGCAATAGTAGGGTTTCAGGTTCAAGTCAGGCGCGAGGAAAATCTCCACACGATCCGAGCCGATCACGCGATCCCTGGCTGTGGGTCCGTCTGGGAGCACAAGGTCATCATCCAGGCAGTCGAAGCGGAAATGCAGGCGTTCATCATCCCACAGGGCGCGGAATTCAGCGGGTGGCGGCGGGCGTGATTCCCATGGAAAGCTGAAATCCGCGAGCGAATCCGCCCGGGACCAGTTCAAGCCGGATGCGGACGCCCGGCGGACTTGATAGCGCTTCATGAACCATGATCTGACATCAACCTGTCCGTCCGGCAAGACTTTGATTGACGACGTGGCGATGCTCCTGCCAGCATACGCCGCATGATTTCCTTTTTGAAGCCGGCGCCTCATGTCCAGCGGCTGCCTGACAGCCAGATCGATCCGGTTTACCGCCGGCTGCGCCTCCAGGTCTTCGCGGGCATCTTCTTCGGTTACGCGGCCTACTATCTCGTGCGGAAAAACTTCTCGCTCGCCATTCCGGACATCCTCAAGGACCACCCGCAATACTCGAAGGCCCAGCTCGGCACGGCGATGACGGGCTTGAGCATCGCCTACGGCTTCTCGAAGTTTTTGATGGGCAGCGTGTCGGACAAAAGCAATCCGCGCTTCTTTCTGCCGCTCGGGCTGCTGCTCTCATGCGCGGTGCTGTTCGTGTTCGGCTTCGTGAAGGAGATCTACCTCTCGCTGACACTCATGATCGTGCTGCAGACGCTCAACGGCTGGTTCAACGGCATGGGCTGGGCGCCGTGCGGCAAGACGATGGTCCACTGGTTCAGCACGAAGGAGCGCGGGCGCGCCGTCTCGATCTGGAATGTCGCCCACAATGTCGGCGGCGCGCTCGTGGCGACCATCGCGCTGTGGGGTGTGACGATGTTTCATGACTGGGGCGCGAAGTTTTACTTCAACGCCATGGTTTCCACCGCCGTCGCCGCCGCCGCGTTCATCCTGATCCGCGACACGCCGCAGAGCTGCGGCCTGCCGCCCGTCGAGGAGTACAAGAACGACTACCCGCCGAATTACAGCGCCGAACACGAGCGCACCTTCACCTTCGGCGAGATTTTTTTCGGCCACGTCTTCAACAACAAGCTGCTGTGGGCCATCGCCGCGGCGAACGCCTTCGTCTATTTCGTGCGCTACGGCGTCGTGGACTGGATTCCGACGTATTTGCAGACGGCGAAGAGTTTTTCCTTCCAGCAGTCGAGCGTGGCGTGGGCCTGCTTCGAGTGGTCGGCGGTGCCGGGCACGATCCTGTGCGGCTGGATGTCGGACAAGGTCTTCAAGTCCCGCCGCGCCCCCGCGACGATCCTGTTCATGATTCCCACGCTGCTCGGCCTCGCCGCCTACGGCCTGAACCGCAACGGCCCGTTATGGATCGATGTCGCCGCGCTCATCACCATCGGTTTCTTCATCTACGGCCCGGTGATGCTCATCGGCCTGCAGGCGCTCGACATGGTGCCGAAGAAGGCCGCCGGCACAGCGGCGGGCTTCACCGGCTTCTTTGGTTATGTGTTCGGCAGCGCCTTCGCCGGCACCGGCGTCGGCTGGATCGCCGACCGGTGGGACTGGGGCGGGGTGATCGTGTCGATGTGCGTCTGCTGCGTGCTGACGATGGTCTTCAGCGCGTTGACGCTCGGACACAAGGCTGAAAGCGCGGCGGGCGGCGCGGGCGCGTGACCAGCCGGAGGCGGCGCGGGCGGGGTGGCCGCAAAGATCAGATCGTCACCGGCTTCCTCGTCTTCGCGGAGGCATAGATGGCGTCGATGACCTGCATGAGGCGCAGGGCCTGCTCAGGTGTGTTCAGCGGAGCGGCCTTGCCCTGGATCGCCTCGATGAAATTCGCGGCGGAGCCGATGCGGCCCATGTCCTCACACGCAGGAGTGACGATGCTGCGGTTCACGCTGTTGCCATTTTCCTGGACGTAGAGCTCGCAGGTGTCGATGGCGGTGTTGTCGAGGCCGTCGATGCCGAAGAGCCGCTCGACCTTGCCGCCGGCCTTCGTGCCTTGGAAGACGACGGAGACTTCCTCGCGCTTCACCATCTCGGCCCAGGAGACCTGGAGGCTCAGCACCTGGCCCGTCTTGAAGGTCACGAAGCCATGCGCGGCGTTTTCCACGTCAGTCGTTCCGTCGGCGCGGTCAGGAATGCCCCACGGGCCTTTGAACTGCTTGTCCGTGATGAAATCGGAGAAGGTCTGTCCGAGCACATGTTTCGGCTCGGGATAGCCCATGAAGTACATGGCGAGGTCGATCATGTGCAGGAGGTCGATGAGCGGGCCGCCGCCTGAGAGCGCCTTGGTGGTGAACCAGCCGCCGAAGCCCGGGATGCCGGTGCGGCGGATCCATCTGGCCTGCGCCGAGTTGATTTTGCCGGCCACGCCGTCCTTGATGTAGTTCATCATCGCCTGCGATTCGGGGCGGGCGCGGTTGTTGAAGTTGAACATCACCTTGCGCTTCGCAGCCTTGGCGGCGGCGATGATCTCTTTGACCTCGGCAGCATTCATCGCCGGGGGTTTTTCAGAGAAGACATGCTTGCCGGCTTTGAGACACTGGATGGTGAGCGGCTTGTGAAACTTGTTCGGCACGATGACGCTCACCACCTTGATCCCCGGGCAGCCTTTGAGCATGGCGGCGACGGACTCGTAGGACTTCGCGATGCCCCATTTCTCGGCGGCGCGCCTGGCGGCCCCCGGCGCGGCGTCGGCCACCGCCACGATCTCCGCGCCCGCCTGGCGGAAACCCGCCGCGTGGTACTGCAACATGCCGCCTGCCCCGATGATTCCGACTTTGATGGCCATAAAAGGTGTGTGTTTGAGGGTTGATGGAAAAAACTTCCGGGCACGAGGATGTAGATTGAGCACCGTGGAGTCAAGATTTATGGGCTGCCACACCTCCGTTCGGGAGTCCATTCATCGGGATTGCCAAAACCGCTCCGCGCACTTAGCCTTTGCTCGTGAAAGTTCCTTTTCCAGCCGGCCTCGGCGAAACAGATTCCATCGTGAATCTGGACGAGGACATTGGGAGATGGGTGGGCAGAAAAACGGCCGGGCCACCGCAGGAAGTTTACGCCAGATTGCTACGTCAGGGGCGTTCGCTTTCAGGCGGCAGAACGCCGTTTCCACGCGGGGTGTTCCGTTTCAAATCGCATGAGCAGGCCGACGCATGGACCCAGACGCACATCCTCAAGGCAGCGAAGAAAAAGTAACCCGCGAGCCGGATTTCGCGGATGTCGCCGGGATTTGCAGCTCTCTCAATGAGCTGGGTGCGAAGTGCGTTCTGGTCGGTGGATTCGCGATCATTCTTCATGGCTTCCCCCGTTTTACCACGGACATCGATCTGCTGATCGAGGTCGGGCCGGACAATGAAGCCAGGGTGCTGGAGGCGCTGGCCAGATTGCCGGACGGCGCGGCAAGGCAGGTCAGGCCAGGCGAGGTAGATGCGTGCAGCGTGGTGCGCATCGGCGACGAAGTGCTGGTCGGTCTCATGAAGTCCGGCTGCGGCGTGACTTACGAAGCCGCTGTCAAAGATGCGGTCACCAAGAATGTCCAGGGTGTCCTCGTGAAAGTCGCGTCACAGCAAACCCTCTGGCGCATGAAACAAACCCTGCGCGAGAAGGACATCCCGGACAAAATCTTCCTTCGTCAATGGGCCGAGCAGTCCGGCGTTCAACTCGACCCGCCCCCGCAACCTGCCGCATCAGCCCCTGGCGTGGATTCATGGCTTTTTCGTCTCGCCCGCAGGATCGAACGCCTCCTTGGCAAGAAAAACTCCTGATCATGCCCGCCTCCATCCGCCCTGCCACGCCCGACGATCTCGACGCCATCAACGCGATCTACAACCACTATGTCGAGCACAGCACCTGCACCTATCAAACCGTGCCCGGCACCGCGCAGGAGCGCCGCGACTGGTTTGACGCGCACGGGCCGGAGCATCCTGTGATCGTCGCTGAAGAAAACGGCCGGATCGTCGGCTGGGGATCGCTCAGCCGTTTCCATCCGCGGCAAGCCTACTGCCACAGCGTGGAGGACTCGGTCTATCTCCATCACGAGCATCAGGGCAAGGGCCTCGGCAGCCTGCTGCTCGGCGAGCTGCTGCGCCTGGCGCGGATCATCGGCCACCACACCGTTCTCGGCGGCATCGACGCCGATCAGAAGGCCAGCATCGCCCTCCATGCGAAATTCGGCTTCGAAAAGGTCTCCCACCTCAAGGAGGTTGGTCACAAGCACGGCCGCTGGCTCGATGTGATCTGGATGCAGAAGATGCTGTGAGCGTTCTGGAGTGACTGCGATTCGTCGCCAAAAAAAGGAGTCCGATGCCGGCAGCCAGCAAAAGATCCGGCGAACCCGCACCTGCGAGGCACCCAAGGCTAAAAAAGAATCCCGTGCTTGAAGCGAGGCAATGCGGCAGGAATGTTCCCGCGCACCATCATCCTCCTCATTGATACCAAAACTAGAGCTCAGCCCCTACCCGGACGATCCCGCCTCGCGCGCGGAGCTGGTGGCGTTCCTGGAGGAACACTGGAGGCTGGACGGGGAACCCGGGTGGGAGAGGCGCATGCGCCACTGGTGGGATGAAAACCCGATGGCGGCGGAGAACGGTGAACGGGGACAATGGGTGCGCACGGAGGGACGCGTCGTCTGCTATGGCGGCTCCATCCCAGCCGCCTATGCGTGGCAGGGACGTCAACTTCCAGCTTTCAATGCCACGACATTGTGCGTGGACGCCCGTTTCCCCAAAGCAGCCGCCACGCTGTTCCTGCATCAGCGCGAGCTCATGAAGCGGCTGGTCATCACTCACTCCACGCCCAATCCTCGCGTGCAGGACGCGCTTTTGAAACTGAACGCGCGTGCCGGGAAGATGGTGACGCGGCATTATCTGCCCGCAGGCGCCGTCGCCCTTCTGAGCGGGCGGTCGTGGTGGCCGTCCTTTCCTGATGGCAGGCGCCTGACGACTCATCCGGAGGAGGTCACGGCCATCATGCGCCCGTTCCAGCGCGCGGACCGCGTCGAGAAATGGATCACACCGGATTACCTGCGCTGGTTCTGCAACTCGCCTGTGCGGAAGCATCATTTTCTCGGCGCTGTGGATGCCGGCGGCGTGCTGAGTTCCTTCCTGCTGGTCACGCGGCGCATGATCAAAGGGCTGCGGAGCTGGGACGTGCTGGAAGCCTTCACCACCGGGGACGACAAGACCGAGCTGCAAGCCCTGATGGGCCTGCTGGTCAGGCAACCCGGCCTGCTGCCCGGCGGTGCGACGCTGGTCACAGCGGCCACATTTCCCGGCGACCATGCCTGGGATGGCACACCCGCGTGGCTGAGGAGGCAGCAGGACGCCTGCCACTTTTTTCTTCTGCCGGAATCACTGCGGAGCGCGCCGAAGCACACGGTGATGGCCGAGGGCGACCTGGGCCTGTGAGAATGGAAAGGCGAAGGCGCCGGGGGTTTCCCCCGACGCCTTCATGGTGGATCGGCCTTCATAAGCCGGATTCTGTGTCTCGACACCTCGCGGCATCTTGCTGTGATCATTTATCTGTCGGGCCAGAGCGACCGGCCCGCCCCCGCCTCGCGGCAGTGGTGCGACTATTACCCGGAGGCATCCATCCCTTGCGGGACTTGCGGCCAGGCGGGCCGTTTCTCCTGTTCTGTCTTGCACCGCATGAGGTTTGTCGTGCCCCCTTCCTCACGGTCGGGGCGGTGGGCTCTTACCCCGCCTTTTCACCCTTGCCGCCACTTGCGCGGAGGCGGTTTGTTTTCTGTGACACTGTCTGTGACCGCGGCTTGCGTCGCGGCCCCCACGCTTTCGCGTGGCATGCTGCCTTGTGGTGTCCGGACTTTCCTCCCGCGCCTCATCTTGCGATGAATCACGGGCGACCACTCCGGCCGACCCGTGGTGAACCTAGGGGCCGTGGCCGGAATGTCCAACTTCAAATCACCGGCCTTTCCTCGATGGCCTCTCCGGCGGCACGATGCCTTTCTGCGCCGCCTCCCACTCGGCATAGCCCTTGCCCTTCCGGTTGCCAAGGTATTTGTAGGTGTCGAAGATCGCGCCATCGCCGAGCACGCGCGGATCTTTCTCCTCTTTGAGCATGGCTTCCATCTTTGTGCGCAGATCCTGCTTCGTCGCTGCGAATTTGGGATCGGCGGCGAGGTTTTTCAAGCACTGCGGGTCGTTGGCGATGTCGAACAGCTCCTCTTCAGCACGGTAGGCGAATGCAAGATCGTAAAACGGCCCCTTGTTCTCGACGATCCATGCTTTGGTGGGGCTATCGTCACAGTTGCGATAGCCGGTCTCGGGATTGCAGGCGGGCCAGCGCTCGGGGTGGTAGTTGTGACTGTAGAAAAATTCCGGTGTGCGGATGGCGCGCACGGGATAGCCCCAGTCGTTCGGACGGCCGATGTCGTGACGTTCTTTGCCAGCGAGCATGATTTTGCGATCTTCGACGAAGCCGTTCTTCTCGCTGCGCAAGATGTTCACGAGACTTTTGCCGCTCATCTGCTCGTGAACCGGCAGACCGGCGAGTTCGAGGTAGGTCGGCGCCAGGTCGCGCACGTTGATGAAGTCCTCGACCACGCGGCCCGGCTTGATGCCTTTGCCCCAGCGCATCGCCAATGGCAGATGGAAACCATCCTCATAAATCTGCCCCTTCACGCGCGGGAATGGCATGCCGTGGTCGGAGGTGACGACGATGAGCGTGTTTTCGAGCAGGGCTTCCTTTTCCAGCAGCGCGAGCGTGCGACCGATCTGCTGGTCGCCCCACTCGACCTCGATGGAGTAGTCGGCGAGATCGCCGCGCACGGTCGGATTGTCTGGCAGATAGCCGGGCACCTTCACGTCCCCAAGTTTTTTGCCAAGACGCACGCCGGAATCGAGTTCATAGGCACGATGCGGTTCCTTGAAGCCCATCCAGAAACAAAACGGCTTCGCCTTGTCACGCTGCGCGAGGAAGCCTTCGAAATTGCGCGGATAATCGTTCGTCCCGATGCCCTTGGCGGGAGCTTTTTGTGTGAACTCGTCGAACGAAGGCCCGGCGGGATTGCGCGTGCGGCCTTCGAGCTTGAAATCACCCGGCCCCCAGCCTTTGCCGGTCAAACCGACAGTGTAGCCGCCTTTTTCGAGCAGATCGGGATACACGGCGAACTTCGGCGGGAAGATGCCGCCGTGACAGACGGCCTCCTCAAGCTGCCATGAGTTGCGGCCTGTCAGAATCGTGGCGCGGCACGGGCTGCACTTCGGATTCGAGGTGAAGGCGTTTTTGAACAGCACGCCCTCCTTTGCCACACGGTCGAAGTTCGGCGTCCTCACCCAGTCACAGCCATACGCGCCCGCATGCTGCCAGCCCCAGTCGTCGAAGATGATGAACAGGATGTTCGGACGCGGCGCGTCCGCAGCCTTGGCGATGGAACACAGGACGACAAGAAGGACGAGCAGACGCGTGAGCAGTTTCATGCGCGCTGAAACGTGCCTTCTGCGTGATTGTTTCCCTGGAAGCATTCGTTACACTGTCTTCATGACCATGCGCCAATACTATGACTGGCAGACCGCAGGCGGAGCGGACGACGTGATGCGTCTTACCGCAGTGCTGGAACAACGGGAAATCCCATGGTGCATGATCGGCGGTCTAGCGGTCAATCATTGGGCGGAGGAGCCGATGGCGACGGCCGATGTCGATATTGTCATCGCCACGGACCGTGTGGAGGAGGCTGTGCAGGCGCTGACAGAGGCGGGCTTCAAGGCGGGACGTTTTGACTGGTCAATCAACCTCACCGGCGTGTCGAAGGTCAGCGTCCAGATCAGCACGGAGGATTTTTATCGCGAATTCACCTCCCGCTCGGTGCCGGCCGATGTGCATGGCATTCTGATGCGCGTGGCGGCCCTGGAAGACACGCTGGCCGGGAAGATCAAGGCTTATGGCACGCCCGAACGTCGTGCCAGCAAACGGCAGAAGGATCTGGCTGACATCGCAAGACTGTTGGATTCGCATCCGCAACTTCGGATGAAAGTGCCGGAGAACGTGCTCGCGAAACTGGAGGTTTGATTCACCCGGCGGCCGCTTCCTCCACGCTCACGCAGGTGCAGACGAGGTGACGGTCGCCGTACACATTGTCCACACGCGAGACGGGCGGCCAGTATTTGTCCTCCCGCACCCACGGCAGCGGGAAGGCGGCGGCCTCCCGCGTGTAGGCGTGCGGCCAGTCGCTCTTCATCACGAAGGCGGCGGTGTGCGGTGCCTGCTTGAGCGGATTGTCGGCCGCATCCTGCCGGCTGCTTTCGACTTCGATCATCTCGGCATGGATGTGCTGCATGGCCTCGCAGAAGCGGTCGAGCTCGGCTTTGCTCTCGCTCTCCGTGGGCTCGATCATGAGCGTGCCGGCGACAGGCCAGCTCATCGTCGGCGCGTGATAACCGAAGTCCATGAGGCGCTTCGCCACGTCCTCGACGGTGACCTTGTGGAAATGGCTGAAGTCGAGGATGCACTCGTGCGCGACGAGGCCGTGCGCGCCTTTGTAGAGCGTGGGGAAGTCAGCCTCGAGCTTCTTCGCGACGTAGTTCGCGTTCAGGATGGCGAACTTCGTGGCGTCTGTGAGGCGCGGCCCCATCATGGCCACATACATCCACGAAATGGTGCAGATGCTGGCGCTGCCCCACGGCGCGGAGCACACCGCGCCTTCACGCATGTCCGCACGCCAGGTGTGATGCCCCGGCAGATGCGGACGCAGATGCGCCGCCACGGCGATGGGGCCGACGCCCGGTCCGCCGCCGCCATGCGGAATGCAGAAGGTCTTGTGCAGATTGAGATGGCAGACATCCGCGCCGATACGCCCCGGCGAGGTGAGGCCGACCTGCGCGTTCATGTTCGCGCCGTCCATGTAAACCTGACCGCCATGATCGTGAGTAAGCTGGCAGATTTCGATGATGGACTCCTCGAACACGCCATGCGTGGAGGGATAGGTGATCATCAGCGCGGCCACCTTGTCCTTGTTCGCCGCGAGCCTGGCCTTGAGGTCGTCGAGGGCCACGTTGCCCTGGTTGTCACAGGCGACAGGCACCACCTTGAAGCCGCACATGACAGCACTGGCCGGATTCGTGCCGTGCGCGGAGGTCGGGATGAGGCACACGTCGCGGTGATCCTCCCCGCGCGAGGCGTGGAAGCGTTTGATGGCCAGCAGGCCCGCGTATTCGCCCTGCGAGCCCGCGTTGGGCTGGAGCGACACGGCGTCGAAGCCGGTGCACTCGGCCAGCCATGTCTCAAGCTCGCCGAACATGGCGTGATAGCCCTCGGACTGGTCGTGCGGGACAAAAGGATGCAGGCCGTTCACCTCCGGCCAGCTCAGGGGCATCATCTCCGCGGCGGCGTTGAGCTTCATCGTGCAGGAACCGAGAGGGATCATGCTGCGGTTCAGCGCGATGTCCTTCGACTCCAGGCGATGCAGGTAGCGCATCATCTCCGTCTCGGAGTGATACGAGTTGAAGACCGGATGCGTGAGAAAATCTGAGGCGCGGTGATGCAGTGCCGAGCAGTGCAGCGGATGCGCGTCATCGAGCACGGGCGACTGCTGCGGCTTCGAGATGCCGAACGCGGTGATGAGATTGAGCAGCTCCTCCTCGCGCACACGCTCGTCGAGGGCCACGCCGACGGTGGTGGCGTCGATTTTGCGCAGGTTGATGCCGAAGAGCAGGGCGCGCTTGAGCAGGTCGTCCGCGTTCGGCACGCGCACGCTGAGGGTGTCGAAGAAATCGTCGCTGAGCACGTCGATGCCGCCGCGCAGCAGCTCGCCGGCCAGCCACACCGCCGCGCCATGAACACGATGCGCGACGGCCTTCAATCCCTGCGGGCCGTGATACACGGCATACATGGAGGCCATGACAGCAAGCAGCACCTGCGCGGTGCAGATGTTGCTGGTGGCCTTCTCACGACGGATGTGCTGCTCGCGGGTTTGCAGGGAGAGGCGGCAGGCGGGCTTCCCGGACGCGTCTTTGGAAACGCCGATCAACCTTCCCGGCAGGCGGCGTTTCAGCGCGTCCTTCACCGCCATGAAGGCCGCGTGCGGCCCGCCGAAACCCAGCGGCACGCCGAAACGCTGGCTGTTGCCCACGCAGATGTCCGCGCCGAACTCGCCCGGCGCGCGCAACACGGCGAGCGCGAGCAGATCGGCGCTGACCACGAGCAAAGCACCCGCCTCATGCACCTCGTTCGCAAGTTCGGAGTAGTCGTGAATGACGCCGAGCGTGTCCGGATACTGCACGAGCACCGCGGCGAGTCCCTTTTTGCCGTCGTGCTTCCATTTCGCCACGTCACCGACCTCCACATGGACGCCGAGCGCGTCCATGCGGGTGCGCACGACCTCGATGCTGTGCGGATGGCACTTGTCGGAGACAAACACGCGTGAGGAGCCTGCCACCTGCGCCACCGCGAGCCCGAGCGCCTCGGCGCAGGCCGTGCCCTCGTCGAGCAGCGAGGCGTTCGCGACATCCAGCGCCGTGAGGTCACGGATCATTGTCTGGAAATTGATCAGCGCCTCCAGGCGGCCCTGCGCAATCTCGGCCTGGTAAGGCGTGTAGGCGGTGTACCAGCCTGGATTTTCGAGGATGTTCCGCTGGATGACCGGCGGCGTGAAGGTGTCGTGAAAGCCAAGGCCGATGAAGGAGCGCAGCACCTTGTTCCGGCCCATGATCTGGCGCATGCGACGCAGCGCCTGCTCCTCGCTGAGAGGGGCGGGCAGGTTCAGCGCCTCACGCACGCGGATGCCTTCCGGCACGACTTTGTCGATGAGTTCGTCGAGTGTTTTGAAACCGAGTGTTTGCAGCATGCTCTCCGCCTCGGCGGCGGAGGGGCCAATGTGGCGGCGGGAGAAGTTCGTGGGCATCGGGTGTGGGGCGTGAACGCTAACGAGCCGCAGGCGGCTGTCACCTGCCAAACAGAGCTGGAATTATCCCAGTGCCTCTCATCTGAGATGGACGACGATGCTGGTGACAGGCGGCGGCGCGAGAAATGCAGGGCCTCCTTGTTCCTGATGGGCGATGGAATCTTTTCGCACAGCAACAAGACAACTTCGCGCCATCATCGGAACCAGCCGCGAATGCGGTCAATGAGCCCGCGTTGCTGCTGCTGTTGCTGCATGTGCCGGGGTGGTGGGGCGGCTCGGCCTTGATGCTCCAGGCAGAAGCCCTGTGGTATCAAGTCATAGGGCAGCGACTCCTCGTAGGCGGTGCCGGCATGTCCGCAGCCATCGGTGGCGAGCTGGCTGCTCACACGGCAGAGCGTGACCTTCGTGAGAGGCAGCAGGACTTTGGGGGCTTCCGTCTTGTAACCGAGTGCGACGGCTTTTTTCATCACGTCGGCCCAGATCGGCAGCGCCAGCGTGCCGCCGTAGCCTTCCTCCACAATCGTCTGCGGCTTGTCGAGCCCCACCCACACGCCGCAGCTCACGCGATCGGTGTAACCCGCGAACCACGCGTCCTTGTAATCATTCGTCGTGCCAGTCTTGCCACCGCCAGGCTCCTTGAAGCCGTAGGTGCCGCGCAAGGCGGCCGCGGTGCCGCGATCGAGCACCTGGGAGAGGATGTTGCGCATCAGGAGGGCCACGCTGGGTGTGATGACCTCGGATTCGAGCACGGGCGTCTGGTAGATGACGTTGCCTGCCTTGTCGATGATGCGGTCGATCAGGAAGGGGCGGCGGCGGATACCCTGGTTGGGGAAGATGCTGATCGCGCTGGTGAGCTGGCGTGGATTACCGCCGAGGTTGCCGATGAAAATCTGCGGCGTGGGGCTGGCGGGCTTGCTGAAGCCGGCGTTGCTGAGCAGCTCGAGCACGCGGTTGAGGCCCGCGTAGTTGCCAAGGCGCACCGTCATGGTGTTGCGGCTGCGCACGAGGCCGTCGGTGACGGTGGCGAGGCCGAGGAACTTGCCGTCCGAGTTCTGCGGACTCCAGCCGGGGTCCGCGCCGTCGATCTCGCCGGGCTGGATCGGCGCGTCGTTGATGTAGGTGCCGGGCATGAAGCCGGAGGCGATGCCCGCCGCATAGACGAACGGCTTCACCGTCGAGCCGACCTGCCGTTCGCCCTGCGTCGCACGGTTGTATTTGCTCTGGCGGTAGTCGCGCCCGCCGATGAGGGAGAGGATGCCGCCCGTGTTGTTGTCCAGCATCATGAGCGCGCCTTGCAGATAAGGCGTGGAGGAGATTTCTTGCGCGCCATCCCAGGTCCTGTCGAAATCGACCTTCTTCGGGTGCGCATAGCCACGCTGCTTCTCGACCGCGCTCAAACGTTTCTCCACCGCCCCCTCGGCGGCGTCCTGCAAGTCCTTGTTCAGCGTGGTGAAGACCTGGAGCCCGCCGTCCTCGATCTCCTGCTGCTCCAGGATCAGGTCAAGATCGCGGCGCACGGCGTCAAGCGCATAGCCGCCCTGGCTCTGGAACGCGGGCTGCGCATGCAGCGCGATGTCGGCGTAGCGCGCCGCGATCTCCTCCTCCGGCGTGATCATCTTGGTCTCGACCATGCGCTTGAGCACATCGTCGCGTTCTTTGAGCGCGCCCTCGTAATTGCGGAAGGGCGAGAAGCGCACCGGGCTGCGGATGATGCCCGCGATCATCGCCGCCTCGCTCAAATTGAGCTGGCTGGCGTGCTTGCCGAAGTACACCTGGCTCGCCCGCTGCACGCCGTAGATGCCGGGTCCGTAGAAGATGCGGTTCACATAATGCTCGATGATCTGGTCCTTCGTGCAGGCCTTTTCGATGCGGCGGGCCAGCATCATCTCCACCAGCTTGCGGTGCAGGCTGCGGTCGTCGAGGTCCGGGTAGCTGTTGCGCGCGAGCTGCATGGTCAGCGTGCTGGCCCCCTGCACGACGCGCCTGTCCTTGAGGTTGCGCAGCGCGGCGCGCAGCACGCCCTTGTAGTCGATGCCGTGATGACTGTGGAAGCGCGCGTCCTCACGGGCGAGCAGGGCCTTGATGAAAAAGGGCGAGACCTCGCTCAGCGGCACGATGATGCGGTTCTCCCCATGCATCCGGCCCAGCACCGCGCCGTTGCAATCCATCACGATGGTGCGCTCCGGCATCTGGCCTAGCTTCGTGAGGTCGTAGTCCTTCGCCAGGTTGCTGTAGATGCCGATCACCACCGCCGCCGCCAGCGTGCAGAGCAGCGAGAGGCTCATGAAGGCCACGAGGACGAGCCGCTTGAACGACTGCCAGCGCGAGAGCGTGCGCTTCGCCGGCTTGCGGGGCTCGGGTTGTTTTTTTCTCATGCGGCAGGCACCGGGTCGCCGGTTTCCCGGCAAAGATCAAGTCCCGGACGATGAACTCGCTGTGAACCCCGCATGAGCGAGAATACCGGCCAAACGCGCCAGCCACCGGCGGTGGATGCGCGTCGGGCTGGCAAAAATGCTGTTCATGCTAAAGGCCGCCGGGTATGATCCGTTGACCAGGGGTCGGAAACTTCTCCATCACAACCATGAAACATACCATCACCGCATTTTTGTCCCTCTGCCTCGCCTTCTCCGCGCAGGCTGAGTTCCGCGTCTGGAAGGACGCCTCCGGCGCCCATGAGATCAAGGCCGAGCTCGTCGGCGTGCAGGGAGGGAAGGTCACGCTGAAACGCGAAAACGGCACCACCGTCACGCTGCCCGTCGCAAGTCTCAGCAAGGCCGACCAGGCGTTGCTCGGCGGCGGATCCGGCGGGGGTGGGGGAACCGCCGCAGGTGACTGGCCGCAGTGGCGCGGCCCGAACCGCGATGACATCTCCCCTGAAACCGGCCTCCTGAAAGAATGGCCCTCGGACGGCCCGAAGCGCGTCTGGCTGCATGAGGACGGCGGTCTTGGCTACGCCGGCTTTTCCGTCGTCGGTGGCAAACTTTACACCATGGGCCTTTTCGACGCGGAGGAGAAGCTCCTCTGCCTGGATGCCGCCACGGGCAAAAAACTCTGGGACGCGCCCGTCGGAGCCATTTACAAGAACGGCTGGGGTGACGGCCCGCGCAGCACGCCCACCGTCGCCGGAGGCAAGGTCTTCGCCATCGGCGGCAACGGTGACCTCCTTTGCGCCGACGCGGCCACCGGCAAGAAGGAGTGGAGCGTCAGCCTCACCAAGGATCTCGGCGGCAAGCTCCAGAGCTGGGGCTACACCGAGTCTCCGTTCGTCGATGGTGATGCCGTCATCGTCACCCCCGGTGGCGGGCAGGGGGCCATCGCCGCGCTCGACGTGAAAACCGGCAAGGTGAAATGGCAGACCTCCGATGTCACTGAAAACGCCCAGTATTCCTCCGTCATCCCGGTCAACCATGACGGCAAGCGCCAGTATGTGCAGCTCCTCATGAACAGCATCCTCGGCGTCTCCACCGACGGCAAGGTGCTGTGGAAGACCGATTTCCCAGGCAAGGTCGCCGTCATCCCCACGCCCATCCACAAGGACGGTCAGGTGTATGTGGCCGCCGGTTACGGCGTCGGCTGCAAATCAATCAAGATCGGCTCCGGCGGCGCGGAGGAGGTTTATTCCAACACCAACATGGTCAACCACCATGGCGGCGTCATCCTCATCGACGGCAGGCTCTATGGCCACAGCGACGGGCGGCCCGGTGGCTGGACCTGCCAGGATTTCAAAACCGGCGAGGTCGTGTGGCAGGACCGCGGCATCGGCAAAGGCGCGGTCACCAGCGCCGACGGCCACCTCATCTGCCTCTCCGAGGACAACGGCACCGTCGCGCTCGTGAAAGTCTCCGACAAAGGCTGGGAGCAGAAAAGCAGCTTCAAGCTCGAAGCCCAGTCCTCCCAGCGCAATCCCAAGGGCAAAATCTGGGTGCATCCCGTCGTCACCGGCGGCAGGCTCTACCTGCGCGACCAGGAGTTCATCTCCTGCTACGACATCAAAGGCTGATGCGCGGTTTCCTCACACGTTTTGGAGGCAGGGCCGCGAGGCTCTGCCTCTTTTTTGTTCTCACACAATGCGGCCCGGCTCCGCGTGGTGAGTGGGATCTGCTCTCCGCGGAATTCGCCCCCTCATGGAAGGCCGCGGGCATTCCAGATGAAGGCCGCGTCACCATCCAGGACGGCACGATCACCCTGGAGGCAGGCCAGCCGATGACCGGCGCGCGATTTGACGCGTGGGAGGGCTTTGGACTGCCGCGCACGCGTTACTCCGTCGAATTCGAGGCCATGCGTGTCGAGGGGAATGATTTTTTCGGCACCGTGACCTTTCCGGTGGGCGGCTCGCACGTCTCCCTCGTCATCGGCGGCTGGGGCGGCACGCTGGTGGGCATCTCCAGCATCGACGACATGGATGCCAGCGAGAACAACACACGCGGCAACGCCTTCTTCAAAAACAACGTGTGGCATCCGGTGCGCGTCGAGGTGCGGGATGACGACCTGCGCGCCTGGATCAACGGCAGGCTGTTCGTCAACACCAGCATCAAGGGCCACAAGCCCGGCCTGCGCGCGGGCGACATCGAAAAATGCGCCCCATTCGGCTTCGCCAGCCACGCCACACATGCCCGCGTCCGCCGCGTGATCATACGCCGGCTGCTGTCGAGGCTTTGACGCAAGACTTGACCTCACACGGGCATCCGGTACTCTCCGCCCGCATGGCCACCGAGCATTTCAAACGTGGAGACATCGTTTTTCGTGAGGGCGACAAGTCGCAGGAGGCGTTCTTCATCGTCAACGGCCTCGTCGAGATCACCATCAACACTTCGCACGGAGTCCAGTCCCTCGCCAAAATCAGCGCCGGGGAGATTTTCGGCGAAATGGGCATGATCATGGACCGTCCACGCTCGGCCACGGCCACCGCAGTCGAAAATACCACGGTGGAGACCATCGGCGAGTCCGATTTCGAGCAGCAGATACTCCAGCGGCCCGACCGCCTGCACATCTACCTCTCCACGCTTTTCGAACGCATCCGCAAGACCGACCTGCTGCTCACCACCAGCACCCACGCCACCGTGCCGCTGAACCCGAAACCCGGCCCCCCGCCCGCCAGGGAGCCGGTCTTCCGCGTGAAGCTGCGCTCGCATTATGACGAGACCGGCCTCGCCCACGATCCCGTGGAAAAGACCATCACCAAGCTGCCCTTCCGCATCGGCCGCGCCTACTTCGACACCGCCGTCTCCGCCCTCACCCGCAACGATCTTTCCATCGAGGATCCCACCCCCTACCAGCTCTCCCGCAACCATTGCGAGATCGATTTCGAGCATGGGCGTTTCATCCTCCGCGACCGCGGCAGCAAGCTCGGCTCATGGGTCAATGGCGAGCACGTCTCCGTCGATGCAGGCTGCATCTCGTGTCCGCTCAATGTCGGTGACAACAAGATCACCTTCGGCAACAACGACAGCCCGCATCGCTACTCGATCACCATTGAGCAGCTCGGCTGAAGCGGCGCGTTCAACTGCCGGCAGGATCCGGGCGGGCGGCATCGATCACACAAACCGCCGCGCGATCTGCGCGTAAAACGCCTGCGCGGCCTCGACCTCGGCACATTCCACATATTCGACCGCCGCGTGCGCCTGGTCAATGCTGCCGGGACCGAACAGGATCGTCGGAATGCCCAGGCGCGAGAACTTGCTGGCGTCGCTGCCGAAGGGCACACCGCAGACGCCGTCATCACGGTTCATCCCGCGCAGCACGTCGCGCGCCAGCCGCACCAAGGGGGCGTTTTCATCCGTTTGAAACGACCAGTCCTGCAGCATCGGCTTTTCCATCTCCGCGATCACATCGGGGCGCTCTTTCATCAGCGCGTCGAGCAGCGTCTGATAATGCGCGAGCACCGGCTCCACCTCCTCTCCGGGCAGCAGGCGGCGGTCGATCTCGATCACGGCCTCGTCGGGCACGAAATTGACCTGCACACCGCCTTGGATGACCCCCACGTTGCAGGTGGCGGGCCCGAGCAGCGGATGCGCGTCACTTTGAAGTAGCTCATGATCCTCCTGCAAGGAGAGCACCACGCGCGACATGGCGGTGATCGCGTTGATGCCGAGATGGGGCTTCGAGCTGTGCGCGGCCTTGCCCTTCGTGCGAATGCGCCAGCGCAGGACTCCTTTGCTGGCGATCACACATTTGAACTCCGTCGGCTCGGCGACCACGGCGGCGTCGGCTTTGAGGTTTTCGCACAGTTTGACCACGCCACGGAACGAAAACTCCTCATCCACCACGGCGGCGAGCCAGATCTCGCAGGGCGGCGGCTCACCACTCGCATGGATGTCCGCCATGGCATGCATCATCGCGGCGAGGCCGGCCTTGTCATCGACCGAGCCGCGTCCGTGAAGCTTTCCATCTCGTATCACCGGATCGAACGGATCAATCGTCATGCCTTTGACCGAAACGGTGTCCATGTGCGCCTCGAACACGATTCGCCGCGATGAATCACTGCCGGGGATGCGGGCGATGACGTTGTTGCGGCCTGGGAAGACCTCCTGTTCCCACGCCTCGATGCCATGCCGCTCAAAAAAACTCCGCACATACGCCGCCGCCTCTTTTTCCCCCGGCCCGTCATCATAGGAGCTGTTGATGCTGTTGATGCGCACGAGGTCGGCGAGGGTCTGCAGGACGGGGGACATGTCGCAGCCTAGCCACATCATTCGCGACGGCAAGAACGCCCGCTTCTTGCCGTATTCCCGAGGCTCATGAAGGCCCGCCCCTCCATCACTTTCATCCTCGCGTTGCACGCCGGCATCGCGGGCGTGGCCGCGCCTGCGGACGACACCAGAATGGCCTTTTTTGAGAAGACCGTCCGCCCCATCCTCATCAACCGCTGCTACGAGTGTCATTCGACCGAGAAGGGCAAAAGCAAGGGCGGCCTCACGCTCGATTCGCGCGATGCCGTCCTCAAGGGAGGCGATAACGGCCCGGCGCTGGTCGCCGGCAGTCCGGACAAGAGCCTGCTCATCGAATCGGTGCGCTATCACAATCACGACCTGCAGATGCCGCCGAAAGGCGCGATGCCGGCCGCCGAGGTGAGGGCGCTCGAAGAATGGGTGGAAATGGGCGCGCCTGACCCACGCGAGACCGTCACATCCGCCAAACAAGCGCCGCCGCGCGTGATCGACATCGCTGAAGGCGGCAAGCACTGGGCCTTCCGCCCGATCTCGCGGCCTTCCGTGCCGGCGGTGAAGGCGGAGAACCCGATCGATGCGTTCATCATCGCCAAACTCGCTGAAAAAGGCCTGGCGCTCTCCGCGCCCGCGGACAAGCGCACGCTCATCCGCCGCGCCACCTTTGACCTCACCGGCCTGCCGCCGACACCGGCCGAGGTGGATGCCTTTCTCCACGACCAATCACCCGACGCATTCGCCAGGGTCATTGACCGGCTGCTGCGCTCGCCGCATTACGGAGAGAAATGGGGGCGCCACTGGCTGGACGTCGCGCGCTACTCAGACTCGAACGGCCTGGATGAGAACATCGCGCTTGGCACCGCATGGCGTTACCGCGACTACGTCGTGCAGGCGGTCAATGCGGACAAGCCCTTCGACCGGTTCCTCACCGAGCAGCTCGCGGGCGACCTCCTGGAGTCGAAGGACATCCCCACACGCCACGAACGCGCCACGGCCACCGCCTTCCTCAATCTGGGCGCGAAGGTGCTCGCCGAGCCTGACAAGGCGAAACTCGTCATGGATGTCGTCGATGAGCAGATCGACGTTGTGGGTCGCGCCTTCATGGGCCTCACCCTCGGCTGTGTGCGCTGCCACGACCACAAGTTCGACCCCATCCCGCAGACCGACTATTACGCCCTGGCCGCCATCTTCAAAAGCACGCGGAGCTTCAGCGCGGACCGCATCGGGTCGCTGAGCATCGCGTATGAGGCGCCGCTCGGTTCATTTGACGATTTCGCCGGGGTGAAGTCGGCCGAGCGCATCCTCAAG
Organism: Verrucomicrobiaceae bacterium; assembly: GCA_016795375.1. GTDB lineage: Bacteria > Verrucomicrobiota > Verrucomicrobiia > Verrucomicrobiales > Verrucomicrobiaceae > Prosthecobacter. The sequence continues at coordinate 16,534 of JAEUHJ010000172.1, read as the reverse complement.
GCACAGAAAGCCGCCGTCACCAAGGCCGAGAACGAGGCGAACGCGGCGCTGCGCAAGGAGGTGCGCTCACATGCGGTCGATTACCTCCTGGCGGCGGCCGGACTGCCGGGAACACCAACCCTGAGCCAGGTGAAGCCTGTCGCGGAAAGGCACGGACTGCGCGCCCATGTGCTGCTGAACTGCCGTGTCTATCTCTCAGCCAACGAATCAAACACCCTCTTCAAGCCGTGGCGGGACGCGGTCAGGACAACGGGCAGCGCCGAATCCCTGCGCCCCTACTACGCCGCCGTCTTCAACGCCGCCACAAAGCTCAAGACCAACCCGAAGGTCAAGCCGACGGGTTCGCTGCTGCATCAAGCCCGCTCCGCCCTGGATGACGAGGCCGGCTTCCTCGCGCTGCCGCCTGAACCCGGCGTGCTCTATCCAAAGGACGTCGCCGACAAGGTGCGCACCCTGAAGGACATGGTGATGGAGGCGGAGAGCACCCTCATCGACCTGCCCACGACACTGGCCGTTTCTGAGGCGTCGAAGACTTTGAAGGAGCTGCCGCTTCACATCCGTGGCAGCCACCTGGCGTTGGGCAGGCCTGTTCCGCGCGGCTTCATCCAGGTCGTCGAGGCATCGCTGAAGCCGCGGGCACCGTTCCCCGCCGGTCAAAGCGGCCGGCTCCAGCTCGCGCGCTGGCTGGCAGACGCGGAGCATCCCCTCACCTCCCGGGTGATCGCCAACCGCGTGTGGAGCTGGCACTTCAACCAGGGCATCGTACCCACCGTGGACAACTTCGGCCTGCTCGGCCAGAAGCCCACGCATCCGGAATTGCTCGACTGGCTGGCCCGCTGGTTCACCAGCAATGGCTGGAGCCTCAAGGACATGCACCGGCTCATCATGAGTTCGATGTCGTATCAGCAAAGCTCCACAGCTCAACCGCAGGCATCCCTCGCTGATCCTGAAAACCACCTGCTGCATCACTTCCCCGTCCGCCGCCTGGAAGCCGAGGAGGTGCGCGACGCGCTGCTGCACACGGCCGGCAGCCTAGACACCAGCATCGGCGGCAAGACCATCCCGCGCCGCAACCACGAATTCGTCTTCAACCACACCTCGAAGGACTTCACCACTTACGGCAGCATGCGCCGTGCATTGTACCTCCCGGTCATCCGCAACAACCTTTACGACCTGTTCCAGCAGTTCGACTATCCCGATCCGGCCACCTCCACCGGCCTGCGCAACAGCACCGTCGTCTCGCCGCAGGCCCTGCTGCTCATGAACAGCCTTCTCGCCACAAACGCGGCGGAAAACTTCGCCAGACGCCTGTTCTCCCTCGCCGACGGCGCCGGACAACGCCTCCAGGCCGCCTGCCGCCTCGCTTACGCGCGTGAAGCGACCGCCGTGGACATCGAACGGGCGGAAAACTTCCTCACCGCCGCCGATGCCGCGCTCAACTCCAGCCAGCAGGACTCCGGGAAACGCGAGCTCCAGGCATGGGCGCTGCTCTGCCAGGCCCTGATGATGAGCAACGAGTTCATCTACCTGCGCTGATCCCGGCGGAACCTGCGCAAAGCTGCGTTTGAATCCGCGAGAAGCCGTCGCATCCTTCCTCTCAACCATTGGAATCCTGTGAACCCCAAGCTCGTCAATCGTGAAATCCTGCTCTCCTTCTGGAAGGTGCATGTGCTTCATCACGCCGCCGAGGGTGAGGTCATCGGCCAGTGGATGTTGAAGGAACTGAAACATCACGGCTATGAGGTCAGCCCGGGCACGCTTTACCCGCTGCTCAAGCGCATGGAGAAAAACGGCTGGCTCACCTCGAAGGCGGACGCATCCCGCGGTCCCAAGGCACCGCGGGCCTACACCATCACCAGGGAAGGCCGCGCCGTGCTGAAAATCGTGCGGAAGCAGCTCAAGGAGCTCGGTGTCGAGGTCGGAAGGTGAGTTAGGCGGCTCTCAGCCGAGCGAAGATTCTGGAAAGAACTTGCCCGGCGTTCGTTTACGGTGCCCGTAATCGACGCCCTCCGCCGCATCGATTTCTCACTCTACCGCATGTCCCCCGCCCGTTTCGCCCTTCGTCATCCCTGGACAGTTCTCGTCGCCATCGTGGCGGTCATCCTGGGCGCGTGGCTGGGGCTGGGGCGCATGACGCGCGACATCTTCCCGCCGCTGGGCATCCCGACGATCTACGTGGCGCAGCCTTACGGCGGCATGGACCCGCTGCAGATGGAGGGCTACCTGACCTACCGCTACGAGTACCACTTCCTTTACATCGCGAACATCGAGCATGTGGAGTCGAAGTCGATCCAGGGCGCGTCGATCATGAAGCTCCAATTCCATCCTGGCACCGACATGAGTCAGGCGATGTCGGAGACCGTGGCGCAGGTGAACCGCAGCCGCGCCTTCATGCCGCCGGGCACGGTGGCGCCCTTCATCATGCGTTTTGACGCCGGCAGCGTGGCGGTGGGGCATCTGGTTTTCTCCACCGACGATCCAAACATCACACTGAACCAGATGCAGGACCAGGCGCTTAACAAGGTGCGCCCCGCCTTCGCCACGCTGCCGGGCGTGTCCGCCCCTCCTCCGTTTGGGGGCAGCTCACGCGGCATCGTGGTGAACGTGAACCCGGACCGCATGCGGGCATACAATTTGTCCCCCGACGACATCGTGCAGGCCATTGCCAAGGGCAATCCGATCAGCCCGTCAGGCAACATGAATCTCGACGGCAAGTATCCCATCGTGCCGACGAACGCCATCGTCACGAATGTGAAGGATCTCGAGGCTGTGCCACTGAAGCACACAGACAAGGCGGCGGTATTCATCCGCGACGTGGCCACCGTTTCCGACGCCGCCGACGTGACAACCTCCTACGCGCTCGCAAACGGCAAACGCACCGTTTATCTGCCGGTGACGAAACGCGCCGAGGCTTCCACGCTCGAAGTCGTCAAAACCGTGCGCGCGGCGGTGCCGGAGTTCCAAAAGCTGCTGCCTGAAGGCATCAAAGTGAGCTTTGAATTCGATCAAACGCCCGTGGTGAACCGCACGATTCGCGATCTGCTCAAAGAAGGCGCGCTGGGGGCGATCCTGACCGGATTGATGGTGCTGCTGTTCCTGCGTGATCTGCGCTCGGCCTTCATCGTCGTCGTCAACATCCCGCTGGCGCTGCTCGCCTCCGCGTTCGGACTGTGGGTCAGCGGGCAGAACATCCATCTCATGACGCTCGGCGGTCTTGCGCTCGCGGTGGGCATTCTCGTCGATGAAGCGACCGTGACGGTGGAAAACATCCACACGCATCTCGCACGCGGCAAAACGCTGGCCCGTGCCGCGCTCGACGGCACGCTGGAAACGACGCTGCCGCGTTTGCTGGCGATGCTCTGCATTCTCGCGGTGTTCATTCCGGCCTTCTTCATGGCCGGTGCGGCGAAGGCGCTCTTCGTGCCGCTCGCGCTCGCGGTCGGTTTTGCCATGTTCGCGTCGTTCGTGCTCTCCAGCACGCTCGTGCCGGTTCTGTCCGTGTGGTTTTTGCCAAAGAAGATTCATCTGCACGCGGAGAAGCCCGGCCTCATCGCGAAAATGTATGGCGGCCTCGTCAAAGCCGCCGTCACGATGCGCTGGATTCTCGTTCCAGCCTATCTCGGCGGCGCGGCGTTGATCGTGGTGTCGTTCGGACCATTCCTCGGTTCGGAAATCTTCCCGCAGACGGACAGCGGCCAGTTCGCCATCCGCTTCCGCGCGCCCAGCGGCACGCAGGTGGGCATCACCGAAGGCATCGCGCAGAAAATCCTCAAGATCATTGGCGACGAGTCGCCCGTGAAGTTCTCCATCGGCATGGTGGGCGTTCACAACGCCAGCTTCCCCGTCAATCTCGTGCATCTCTGGAACGGCGGCCCCGAAGATGGATGGCTGGCGGTACAGCTCAAAGCCGATGCAGGAGTGCAGGTTGAGACGTTGCAGGAAAAATTGCGCGAGATCATGAAGCGTGATCTTCCCGACGTGCGTGTGTCGTTTGAGCCACAGGACATCGTCAGCCGCGTGATGAGCTTTGGCGCGTCCACACCCATTGAAGTGGCCGTCAGTGGCCCCAGCCTGCCCACCAGCAAGGAACACGCGGAAAAGCTGCTCGCGAAGCTGAACGACCTGCCCTTCCTGCGGGATGCGCAGATCGCCCAGACGCTCGACGCACCCACGGTGAACGTGCAGATCGACCGCGAGCGTGCCGGATTGCTCGGTGTGAGTGTGGAGGACGTCACACGCAGCCTTGTGGCCGCCACGACATCGAGCCGCTTCACGCAGCCCGTGTTCTGGGCTGATCCGGGCACGGGCATCAGCTTCAACGTGCAGGTGCAGATTCCCGAAGAACGCACAAAAAACCTCGAAGACCTCGGCAACATCCCGGTGAAGTCCGCCAACGGCGGCACCGTACTGCTGCGCACCATCGCCAAGCTGGAGCAAGGCACCGCCGTGGGCACCTACGAACGCTACAACATGGTCCGCATCGCCAGCATCACCGCGAACATCCACGACATCGACTTCGGCAGCGCCATCAAAGCCGTGCGCAAGGCCATCGCTGAAGTCGGGCCCACGCCCGATGGCAAAACGAAAGTGGACATCCGCGGCCAGGTGGTGCCCTTCAACCAGCTCTACGACGGCTTCAGCAGCGGCCTCGTCATCGCTGTCATCGTGATCTTCCTGCTCCTGTGCGCGAACTTCCAATCGCTGCGCCTCGCCATCATCGTCATCTCCACCATGCCTGCGGTCATCGCCGGCGTGGTGCTCGCGCTGTTTTTCACCGGCACCACCATCAACATCCAGTCCGCCATGGGCGCGATCATGTCCGTCGGCGTCGCCGTGGCGAACGCCATCCTGCTCGTCACCTTCGCCGACCGCGCCCGCCTCGAAAAGCAAGGCGACCGCCGCGCCGCCGCCATCGAAGGCGCGGTGAGCCGTCTGCGCCCCATTTTGATGACCAGCTTCGCCATGATCGCCGGCATGCTGCCGCTCGCGCTCGGCGCAGGACAAACCGCGCCGCTCGGCCGCGCCGTCGTCGGCGGTCTCGCGCTCGCCACCGTGGCCACGTTATTCTTCCTTCCCGCCGTCTTCGCCCTTCTCGCCAGCAAAAAGGCCACCTCCGCGTCGCTCGATCCCGATGATGCGCAAAGCGCGTTGTTTGAGGCCCGTTAAAAATTTCCCACGCTCATGAAATCCATCCTCGCTCTCTGCCTCATCACCACGAGCGCCCTCGCCCTCGAGCTTCCAGCCACGAAGCCGCAAAAGGGCACCATTCATCGCTGGATCACGCTTCCTGCCAGTTTCGCACCTTGGCAGCAGGTCGAACTGAAAGCCCGTGTGGCTGGCTACATTCAAAAAGTCGCCGTCGATAAGGGTGATGTCGTCACCGCAGGCCAGCAGCTCATCGAAATCGAGGTGCCCGAGCTCCAAGCCGACCTCATCAAGCATCGTGCCGAAGTAGCAGCAGCCGAAATCGAGGTGAAACGACTGCACGAAGCCCGCAAGAAGTCGCCGGACCTCATTCTACCGCAAGCCGTCGATGATGCGGAGGCGAAGCTGGCCATCGCCAAGGCGGGCATGGAACGCACGAACGCGTTGATCGAGCTCGCGCACATCAAAGCGCCCTTCGCCGGCACCATCACCGACCGCCGTGTCGATCCCGGTGCCTTTGCCGCCGCTGGTGGTGGGACTTTGGTGCAAATCACTGACTCCAGCACGCTGCGCCTCCAGGTGCCGATGATCGAGACCGAGACCTCCTTCCTCAAAACCAGCCTCATGATTGAGGCGAAGGTCGATGCCCTCAACGGCGTCACCTTCAAAGGCAGGATCAGCCGCATCACCGGCACACTCGAACCATCGACGCGAACCATGCTCATCGAGGCCGATTTCAAAAACGATGAGGGCAGGCTCCGCCCCGGCATGTTCGCCACGGCACGCATCGCGGTGGAGCAGCATGACAACGCCACGATCATTCCCGTGACCGGACTCGTGAAGGAGAAGGCGAACAGCTTCGTGTTCAAGCATGTGGCCGGCAAAGCGATCAAAACCGTCATCAAACCCGGATTCAACGACGGCGTGAATGTCGAAGTGCCGGAGCTAAAACCCGAGGATGTGATTTTGCTCCCCGGAGCGACGGCGCCCACCGACAAACAAGCCGTCACAGCCAAATGACGAATGAGTAAATCCGAATGACGAAATAAGCCCGAAACCCGAACCCAATCACTTCAACGCCATGTCCTTCGTCATTCGAGCTTCGTCATTCTTTCGTCATTCGAGCTTACTCATTCGTCATTTCAGCCTGCTCTTCGCGTTGAGCACTTACTCTGCACCAGTGAATGTCGATCTCCCCACCGTCATGAAGCTCGCAGGCGCGAACAATGATGAAATCCAGCTCGCACGGGACAAGCACACCGAGACGCTCGCGGAGTCAAAACTGGCCTGGCAGCGTTTCTGGCCGAGTTTGACGCTCGGAGCCGGTTATCGGCGAACCGATGGCAATGTACAAGACATCGCGGGCGCGGTGTTTGATGTGAGCAAGCAGCAGTACACCGTCGGGCCGAACCTCATGATCGACTGGTCGCCGGGGGACATGTATTACGCGGCGCTGGTCGCGAAGCAGAAGGCGCTGGCCGCCGAACAGCTCGCCGAAAAGGCGCGGCGCGACATCGTCACGCAAGCCACGGGCCGTTACTACGATCTTTTGGCTTCTGAGGCGTCGCTAGCGATCATCGAGGATGATTTGCGGCTCACGCAGGACTACGAAAAGCAGATTGGCGGCGCGGTGGAGGCGGGCACGGCCTTCCGGACGGATCTGCTGCGCGTGAAAACCCAGGTCAGCCGCGAGAAACTGGCCATCCGCCAGCATCAGGAAAAACGCGACCTCGCCGCAGCGGCGCTGGCGGAAATCCTGCGCCTGCCTGCAGAAACCGAATTGCGCCCCGCGAAGGCCGATCTGGTGCCGGTGCGTTTGCTCGACCGCAAAACCGGAATTGCCACACTTATTTCCCAGGCCGCGCAGCATCGCCCGGAAATGAAAGCCGCTGGCGCCGTGAGCACCGCCGCTGCGTGGGAACGCGAACGCGCCCGCGTGGCTCCGCTGATTCCGAATGTGCAGGCCGGCTACGGTTTCGGCGGCCTCGGCGGCGGCTTCAATGACGACATGGGGAACTTCGACGAGACGCAGAATGCTTACGTCGGCCTCGGCTGGAAGATCGGGCCTGGTGGTTTGTTCGACAAGCAACGCAAAATCATCGCCAATGCCCAGGAGCATGCCGCTCATCTGCAATCCGCGCAGGTGAAGGCTGCCATCGGCCGTGAGGTCGTTGAGGCTGCCGCGAAAGCCCAAAGCTCGCATGATCAAATCGCGATCAATGACGAGGCCGTGAACGCCGCGCAGGAAATGGTGAAACTGGCCAGGGAGCGCCAGGCCAGCCAGCTCGGCGTGGTTCTGGAATACCTGCTGGCCCGCGAGGAACTCACGCGTGCGCGGCAAAGCCGTGTGAAAGCCGTGACCGACTTCAACAAGGCACAGCACTCGTTGAAGCGCGCGGTGGGACGGTGATCAAGACACCGGCTCTTTGACCACCCGCTGTTTATGAGGAGGCGTCGGGGCATCTTTTGGCAATTCAGCGTCTGGCGCGGGCGAAAATTGTCCACGTCCCCAAGTGCCGTCACGAACGCATCGATTTCCCCCAAGAATACCGGCATCATGCAGTGAATTTCGGCATCATGAGCACCTCCGGTACTCCAACCAACCCGCCTGCCCCTTCTCAAACAGCACCGGTTCACCTGCCGCAACCGCCTTCGATTCCAGGTTATCCCGGTTTTCCACCCGGATGGCCGACCGGCATGCCCCCGCCGATGATGGGAATGATGCCGCCGGGCTATGTGAAGGGCCAGCCCTACGCCCAACCTCTCGGCTATCCGACCCACCCGGTGATGCTCCCGCCGGGTTACGCAATGCCACCGGGCCAGCCGATGGTACCCGGAATGATGATGCCGCCTGGCTATCCCTTGCCACCAGCTTATGCAATGCCTCACATGGTGGCACCGCCCACTCCGATGGCAGCGCCCGTTGCGGCAGCGGCACCTCCTGTGACCGAGGACGTTCCATTGATCGAGTCCGCGCCTTCAGCGCCATCTGAAGCAGCGGAACCGCAGGAAATGTTCGAGCCGTCCGTGGTGCCCAAACCCCAGCCTTCAGTCACACATTCTCCCAACCGCTTGATTCACATGTGGCGGAGTGCAGGCGGCGGATCGCTCACCCTGTCCCTGTTGATTCATGCGGCCATTCTGATCGCCGCAGGCTTGTTTGTCCTGACCACAACGACGCAGGACAAAAACGTGGACTTTCTGCCCGGTGGTGGCACGCAGCAGGGGGCCGACGCCAGCGCGGCGCTTTCACACCAGATCCAGCAGAAACGCCAGCGAAAGCTGCAGAAGATCATGCCCAGGCAACGGCTGGTCTCCACCAGCATGAACGCCACCTTGAGCCTTCCAGAGCAGGCGCCGGAGCTCATCGATCTCCCGGACAGCGCCTCCATGCTCGGCAGCGGCAAACTCGGTGGTGGCGGCGGATATGGCACCGGCGGCGCGGGCGGGGGCTTCGGCAACGGCCTCGGTAAGGGCGGGTTGGGCGGCATCACCTTCAAGCCGATGATGATGTTCGGCATGGAACTCAAGGACACACGCAAAATGGCTGTGGTCATGGATGTCTCGCGTTCCATGACCAGCTATCTGCCGATCGTGGCGAAGGAACTCGACAAGGTGGCGAAAGGCAGCCCGCTGGTGTTGTATTTCGGCTGCGGGCTGAAGACGCCGCCGAGGAGCCTCGAGGACAAGGTGCGCAAGGTGGACGACGGACGCTTCGACAAGTTCTGGTACTTCTGGGAGGGCAAGCACGACATGGGCGAGTTGCGCAAGGAATACGACAAACTCAAACTTCCCGGCGGCGAGCCGATGCCGCTGGAGGCGATCTACAACCAGGTGAAGAACAGGCCCAACACCTACTTCATCGACTTCAACGGCATCACCTACACCTCCTCCGCCCTCATCTGCAAAGAAGTCATGGAGGCCGACACGATCTACTGGTTCGCCGACTTCCAGGACGCCGTCGATGTGGAGCATGTCCGGGACATCGTGAAGAAACTTCGCGGCCGGAAACAGAAGCTCTACATGCACGCCTCCGTGCGCGGCAATTCCTTCGAAGTGGTACGCGACGAGCTATGCATTCCCCTCGGAGGCGAGGTTCTGGAAACGAAGGTCGATTGATCGAACATCCAGCCGCAGCTTTGAAAATCCGCGACTGGAGCGCACTCAATACACCGGTCCTTTGACCGCCCAGCGCTTAAGCACGAAGGCGGGGCCTTTTTCGCGCCATTTGGCGACGTGCGGCGTGGTGTAGTGCAGGTCGAAAGCGGCCTGATCGACGTAGCTTTCGCTGAGAGCGAAGAGGTTCGACTGCGTGTTGTCACGACTGACCTCAAAACGCAGGCAGCCGGGCTCCAGACGCGAGGCGGCGGCATTCTCAAGGATGACGGAGAGGAATTCGTCGATCTGCTGCGGATCGATCTCAAGGATGACGATGACGTTGACCATGCGGGCGAAGACAGAGGCGATTTTTGCTTAACATGCAACCGGCCTTCCGCGTATCCTTTTCACAGCCGTCATGAAATCCCATCTTACCGCCCTTCCCATGCTGTTTGCCCTCGGAGTCCATGCCCAGGAGACCAGGCCCGCCCCTGCCAAACCAGCCCCACCGCCACCCGTGAAGGCAGAGACCAAGCCGGTGTCGGCTGTGACTCCGGCGAAAGCGGAGACGAAGCCATCGCCTGCAGCACCAGCCAAAACGGAAGCCAGGCCCGCCCCTGCCGCCAAGGCTGAAACGAAACCGGTCGTGCCGGCCAAGCCCGCCGGGGCCAAACCGGCCGTCCCGGCGCCCGCAGCAGCCGCGAAACCACCGCCCCCGAAGCCTGTGGCGGTCTTCCCGGACAAAGCGCTCGAAGCGGCGGTGCGGAAGCAGGTTTTCGCAAAGCGCGACAACCAGGAGGCGCTTACGGCCGAGGACGTGGCGGCGGTTTCCATCATCGAAGGCAGGAAAGCTGGCATCAAGGATCTCACCGGACTCGACAAGTGTGTCGCGCTGGCTTCTCTGACGCTGACTGAAAACCAGATCACAAATCTGGCACCGCTCAAAGGTCTGGAGCGGCTGCAGTTCCTGGATGTTTCGCATAATGAGATCAGCAACATCGCGCCACTGGCCGCATGCAAGGCGCTGCAGTACATCGAGCTGACCGGCAACAAGGTGGCGGATGTGTCGCCGCTCGGCGGCATCCAGGCGCTGACATCGCTTTATCTGGCGAACAATCAAATCAAGGACGCGGCACCGTTGTTCAAGCTGCCGAAGGTGTGGACGCTGTACCTCGATGGCAACCAGGTGACGAGCATCGCAGGCATCGGCGGAATGAAGTGGCTTTCCATGCTTTCGCTGAAGGGGAACGGCGTGACGGACATCTCGCCACTGGAGCCGCTGGCGGAGCTGCAGTTCATCTTTCTCGGGAACAACAAGATCGCCGATTTCGCCCCGCTGCACCGCATGTGGAAAAAGGACAACGATGGCGCGCGCGAGTGGGCGCCGTATTGCCAGATGTTCATCGAGGGCAATCCGATCAACGAGAGCTCAAAAAAGCTGGTGGATGAAATGAAAAAGGTCGGCGCGCGCATCACGCCCTGAATGCAAGCTGCAAAAGTCTTGCCGCCGGGGCCGGGTGGCGCTTAGCATGGCGGCATGAAAGCGTTCTGCTGTTTTCTTTCGGTCATCCTGTCGTTCTCCGAGGCTCAAGCGGCCACTCCGCCGCGTGAATGGACCTCCAGCGACGGAAAATCGAAATTCATGGGGGATCTGATTGAGTTCTCCGACAAGGAAGTGAAGATCCGGCGCAGGACGGATTTCAACCAGTTCCGGCTGCCGCTGGACCGCCTGTCGAAGGCTGATAGGGATTACATCCAGGGCCTGCTGCGTGAGAGACGCCGCGATGGCGGGCTGAAGGAAGGCATTTATTCCGGAAAAGTGACGGGACAGTTCGTCAAGGGTGTGTCGAAGCAGGGATTGAACTACCAGATTTGGGGCAATCCGAAGCTGGATGGCACGAAACGCCATCCCATCGTCATCTGGCTGCACGGTTCCGGCCAGAGCGGCGACGACAACGAATCGCAGCTCGGAGGCGCGCCTAGAATATTGACCACGGAGGACAACCAGGCAGCGCATCCATGCTTCCTGCTCGCCCCGCAGTGTCCCTCGGCCGACATCGGCTGGAAGAACGAGGTGGTGGACAAGCTGCTCGCCTTGATCGCCGACCTCACGGACCATCTTCCCATAGATGAGGGCCGCATCTACCTCACCGGCTCGTCGATGGGCGGGTTCGGGACGTTTGGCATCGCTGCGAAGTATCCGCAGGTGTTCGCCGCGTGTGTCCCCCTCTGCGGCGGAGGCGATGTCAAAAACGCGGGAATTTTGAAAGACATCCCGTTTTGGGTTTTTCACGGAGACAAGGATGACATGGTGCCGGTGGAACGCTCGCGTGTGATCGTGGAGGCGGTGAAGGCGGCTGGTGGTGAACTCATGAGCTATACCGAGCTCGAAGGCGCGGGCCACGGCATCACGGGCATCGTTTATCCACGCACGGATTTGCACGAGTGGCTGTTCAAGCAGAAGAAGTCTGTGGGTGCGTCGGCCGACTGAAATCACAAGGAACTCATAAATGCTGCATCACCATCATTCGGCCACATGCCGCCACCATGACACGAGGTCAGCCCGCCAACTGGCATCCGCTTTGCTGGAGCGTGCGAAAGGGGAAGGCTTGCGCCGCACGAAGGCGCTGGAAAACATCCTTTCAATCCTGGTGTCCGCACACCAGCCGTTGTCGCTGGCCGACATTGCAGAATCGCCCGAACTGACCAGCGGCGCGGACAAGGCCACGGTCTATCGAGTCCTGATCAAGCTGGAGGAGCTCGGATTCATCCGCCAAATCGGCCTGCATGACCGGAACACCTATTACACGCTCGTTCACACCGGGCATCACGACGACTACCTCATCTGCACGCAATGCGGACGCATCCAGCGGCTGGACATCTCCTGCCCTGTCGAAGCATTGGAAAAACAGATCGAGGGAACCACTGGCTTCCGCAAGCTTTACCACGAACTGCAATTCTACGGGCTGTGTCCGCAGTGCGGTGTCCCCAAAGCATCGTGACCCTGCACAGCAAAAACCCCCGCCATTTTGGTGACGGGGGTTTGAGGAAATTGATATTCAGAGCCTTTCTGAGATCAAGGAGAGGTGACAACTGTGCTGCCACCGGTGTTTGGAGGGGTACCCGGCGTGGTGGGACCACCACCTGTGCCAGAAGGGTTGCCCAGACCGCCAGTACCACCGCTGCCTGTGTCGCCTCCGGTTCCAGTTCCGGTACCGGTTCCACCTGTCGTAGTTGTGCTGCTGGTCGTAGGGCTGGTTGGGGCGCCGCTTGTCGGAGTCATCTGCAGCCCGCCTCCTGGCGTACTCGTTGCCTCAGCGATAGTGGGCGGAGGCGCCGAAGGATTGTCCGCAGGTGGTGCGCCTTGAACACTGATGGAGGTGGGAGTTACGGTGACGCCTGCGGCATCATTGAAAGTAGTGGTGCTGGTGGTTCCGGTCGCCGGATCAGTGATCACGACAGTGACAGTGCCATTGCCTTCATTGGTTCCGCCCCCCACCGCCGGTCCCGGATCAACGGTCACCGTCACTGTTTTCCCATTCACCGTGTAGGTTTGGGTTGTCTGCCCCACCACCGTCTGGACGTTTCCGACAGCACCCACGTTGTCGATGAAGAAGGCAGGCGGGTTGAAATCAGGCTCCCAACGAAGGGCGAGATAGCGCGTTTTGACCGGGCGGGGCGACCTCACTTTCATGAATCCAGTACCAACCCTGTCTTCGGAAGCGACGACAGGCTTGGAGACATTGAAGTCCGCAGGATTGAATGCCAGACGGCCTCTCCAGTCTTCTTTTTCAGGGAGCTTGTCGAAGGCAAAGACTTCAAAACGGACGGGAGCCGGGGAATGAACGGAGGAGAATTCACGCATGATCCGAGTCTGCCCGAAGTCATAAATGAGCGTGCGGTACTGCTCGTCAGACTCTGGGAACTCGAATTTATTGAAAGCGGCCGCCGTGTCGATTCCATTGATGGGCTTGGGCGCCGCGTAAACAAGGCGGGCACCGCCCAGACCACCCACAAAGTTCATGGGCGTGCCTTTCTCACCGGTTGAATCTTGTTTCAACGCATAACCATAGTCTGTCTGCCCGCCATGCACCGTCAAGGAGCGGAGGGTTCCGCCTTTGGAGAGGATGAACTCATACTTCAAAAATTTGGCCTGGATGCCGGCAAACTTGAAGTCAATGGAACGGTCGGCGGCGGTGATCACCCTTTCCTCCAAAACCGCCCAACCACTTTTGTCAGCACTGGCGGAAAGAGCCACCTTGCCTTCGATGCCATCGTTGGCGATGGAGGATGTGGCCACCATCACTGGTTTACCGAAGTTGATGATGAAGAAGCTTTTACCGGCGGCAAAAGAGGCGGGTGCGGTGATGTCGGCGCCATTGACCAGATTATCCACCTGGCCCACACCTGAAGAACTGTCGATGCTCAAGGTGGAGTAAGATGCTTTTGTGGCGACATTGACCGGCTTCTGCTGCATCACAGGTATGCGGCCCCACTTGGCATGAAGCGAAGTTGTGACCAGCAAAGTGGTTAAAAGGGCGGTGGTCTGGGTGAGCTTCATGATTTGAAGATATGGTAATTGGCGCACAAAGTCAGTGTTGGGAAGACAGGCTGAATCCTGCGTTTGTTGGTTTTTTAATGACGCAAGGCTATTTACACCACAAAGGCCATGTGGTGTAAACATTTTTTCTGTGCAAGCAGGAGTGAAAATCGCCTTGATTAACTCCAATTACCACATATTTTAGAAAAGTGAAATGTCCACACTGCAACGAACCGGTCGGGCCACAGCAAAGCCGCTGCGGCATGTGTGGGTTTTCCGCCATTTCACTTCATGGTTATCTTGGAAATCAATGGGTTAAGCTGGAGCGCATCACCGATGCCGCTCAAGGTTTGCGCCTGGAAGACAAGCGCCGATTGGAAGTGACTCTGGATGATTTTGAGCGCAGCTTTCCACAAGTATTTTTTGCCACTTACTTAGGCGTTTTGCCGAATAATGTAAGCGCCGCAGAACTCGGCTTCTGGCTGTTGAATCAAGGCGCATTCAACACCCCCTCCATCATCCGCCGAAATGACTTTGGAATCATCCTGGTCGTTGATCCGGCGATGCGCACAGTCTGCCTGACTCTAGGCTATGCCATCGAAAAATGGATACCCCCGAAAACCATCCAGCAAATTTTGCAAGCGACAGGAAAACATCTGGCTCATGGAGCATTCGGAACGGCCATTGAGCAAGCCTGTCTGCTCTGTGCGACTTCACTGAAAAAAAATGCACGAAAGGTTGACTGGGAGCCTGCGCAGCCGGGCTTGCCGTCTGGCAGCCCTGACATGGGACTGACGCTGTTACGAGGCAACCACAGACCCGCGTCGCGTCCGCTGGCGGGCCTGTCACAAAATGCCCGCTGATGAATTGTCTGACCTCATTTCTCCATCGGTTCATCTGCCTTGCCAGGCTGGCTCCACCTGTGATCATCGGGAGCGTTCTGCAACTTCGCGCCGCTTCTGACGTTTCCGGCAATGATGCGGCCGGAAATGAGGATTTCTTGCCGCTGCCACGTTGGAGCGAGCAGGAACTGCGCGCTTTTCGGGAAAACCTGCCCCTCCCACAGCAATCCGGGGTTTTGCCCCCTGAGATGGCAGGAGCTACCACAGACATCAATGAGTTGCTACGCGCCCCGTTGAACAGCGGACCGCGTTTGGAGGGGCTTTTTCAGGATCCGGGACTTCCGCCACGTTTGCTCACCGAGGACATGCGATTGTTCCTGCCTGAATCCATCTTGGTACAGTCGGCATCAGACCAGAAGGCGGGCAACTCCCATCTTCCCACGCCGCTTTCATCGCTCCTGGAGGCGACGCCAGAATTCATGGCTGCCTGCGAACGGGCCATGGCGAAGGAATACTTGGTAGATCCCGACATGCTTGAGCCTGAGATGCAGAGCCATGATCTGATGCGCTTTCTCGAATTTCATGCCCGCGATGCGAGCATCAAGTTGTACGTTTTGATCATGCCCCATGATCGCAAGCTGCCTACGAATGTCGATTTTGCAAAAATCGCCTCCGGAGGCCTGATGCAGACGCAGGCGTGCCTGCTTGTTTATCCTTTGGGCGAGCCGTGGCGAGCTCGATTGTTCATGAGCAGCTCGGTTCACGAACACACCTCGCCTCAATTCCTGACTGAAACGATCGGAGCATGTTTGCAGGAGGCGATGCATGCCAGCGACACACACGATCAACTGCATCGCTATACCGTGCATCTCTCCACACGGCTGTTCTGGTTGCAGCGGGCTCTTGGGAGCTCAGCAGGGGGGAACGAAGAACGGTCACTGGCTGAGTTCATGCCGGAAGGCCTCACTGCCTCCGCTTCCGGCCCTGATTGGGCGTTCATCCTCATGGTTTCCATCGGCAGCATGATCTCCTTGCTGGTAGTGACGATGACGGGGCATCGCATTTACCGCCATCGCCGAGCCAGACAGCAAAAACGAGCCTGGTTGCTGCCGGAGCTGGAAACCGTTCCACGTTTGGGCGGGGCATTCACGGGCGGCGGTGGTGGATCAGTCCGTTACGGGTAGATTTGAGATCGAGCGGAATCTCCAGCTTCAGCCATTTGGAACTTCAATTTGTCAAAATCATTATCCAGACGATAATTGGTTTCATCAACTATAATCACATGATGGAATGAGCCAGGAAGTACACCAGTTCCAATGCGGGTTCTGCCACACCATTTTGACAGTCCCTGCTCACATGGCCGGGGTGTCTGGCCCATGCCCTAGTTGCGGACAAATTGTCAGCTCTCCGGCGGCCAACCGCAATCCGATGCAGCCGGCTCACTGGCCTCCAGCGCCAGAGGCAGTTCCAAATAATCCGCAGCAGCCGGTCTCTGCCTGGCCCCCCAACCCTTCCGCTCCGCCGATGATGAGCACGGGGCAAACCTCGGCCTTGGGAGGGGGGCTGGGATTGCCTCCCAAGCGCCCTCCTGGCCAATCACCCATGACAGCCAGCTTGGGCTCGCCTGTGAGCCAGTCCCCCTGGAGTTCTCATCCGGCACCAGGATCTCCCGATCTGACGGCTTCCAGCGCCGGAGCAGGACTGCCCGGCCATTCACGCTTGATTCCAGGTGGGCCGATGTTGCCAGGCATGGCTTCTGGAAGCAGCGGGGCATCATTTTCAAGCGGCATGCCTGTCTCCTCGACACCAGGCTCGTCTTTGCTCAAAAAAGCGATGCCGCCAGCCCCTCTTTCCCCGCTGACGCAGCCGCTCAATTCAGGAGCCATGCCCCCGCTCGCCCTCGGCGGTG
>JAEUHJ010000116.1 GCA_016795375.1 Verrucomicrobiaceae bacterium | reverse complement strand
CTCGTCGGGCGAGCAGGAGTTCATCTATTTCCAATTCTGATGCGCGTCATTTCAAAATCCTTCATGCTGATGCTGGTGGTGCTCGCCGGGGCCGAGCTGGCCGGGCGTCTGTTCTTTGAGCGGACGTTGATGGGGCGCTTTGACTATGGGTATGATTCCACTGCGGGCTTTGTGGAGAAAGACGGCAAGGTGGAGCTGGTGCGCGCAGGCGGGCGGAAGTTTTTTCCGCAATCCTTCGAGTTGAAACGCGACCCCGGCACGACTCGCATCATGGTCGTCGGAGATTCGGTGGCCCGCGGCCGTGATGTGGCTTCCAGTTATGCGGGGCGCCTTGGCGGGATGCTGCGGCAATCAGGCATGAAGGCGGAGTCGTTCAACCTGGGCCTGCCCGGCTACGGAGCGCGGCGGAAGCTGGTGGTGCTGGAGCAGGCGCTGCGTTACCAGCCCACGCTGGTGGTGCTGCATGTGAATCTCTCGAACGAATTCGAGGATGAGCGCGAATGGCGGCGGCGGGAGGAGTTCCGCTCCATGCATCCGCGCAACTGGCTGATGAAATCCGTCGTGATCCGCCGCTTGTTCGAGGTGCGCACGGAGAAAATCTTCTGGGAGCTGCTGCCGCAGGAGGTGCGGCAGCAGGGCGCGGTGAGCGACGCTGATGCCGAGATCGCCTCCGGCATGAACGCGGTCACGCTGGCGCGCTGGAACTGCCTGGTGCGCGAGCAGACCGCCCTGTCGGTGGATGCCGCCAGAAAAGCAGGTGTGCCTGTGTTGCTGGTCATCCAGGCGGATCTGCTGCAAGGCGCGGACGGCAAAGCCACCGCCTCCGAAGGCGGCCAATATGACTGGGCGGCGGCGCTGGCCGGCCCCGGCGTGGAAATCGTGCGCATGCAGGAGCTGTTCAAAGGCATGGATGTGAAGGCGATTTATGCGGATGGCGCCCATGTGCGTGCCGAAGGGCATGAAATCATCGCCAAGGCGATCGCGACGCGTGTGCAGGCTGGTTTCGGTGTGCCACTGCAACGTCCGTGAGGCGGCTTCAGACGCCGAGATGCCGGCGATAGATCGCCTCCAGGCCGTCGAGCATGACGTCGAGGCTGTGCCGGGATTCGATGAGCGTTCTTCCAGCGGCGCACATGGCCCGCGTCCGCTCCTTCTGCTCCAGTGTCTCGCGGATGGCCGCGGCGAGTGCCGGGGCGTTTTGCATCGGGACCAGGCGTCCTGTCTGGCCGTGCTGGATGATGCTGGGGATGCCGCCGACATCGCTGGCCACCACGGGTACGCCGGTGGCCAGCGCCTGGAGTCCGGATTGCGGGATCGCCTCATGAAACGAGGGGATGGCCACCACATCAAGCGCACGCATGATGTCGGGCACGTCCTCGCGATGTCCGCAAAGGGTGAACTGATCCTCCACGCCGAGCGCGGCCAGTGTGGCCTCCAGGCGCGGCCGGTGCGGGCCGTCACCGACAATCACGCAATGCACACGCAAACCCTGCTCGTCGCGCAGGATGCGCGCCGCCTCGGCCAGCACCTGGGTGCCTTTGGCAAAGCGCAGCACGGTGACCATGCCGATGAGCGGCGTGCCTGGCGGCAACGCCGGCAGGGGCAATGACGCGCGCGGCCCTTCTGGTTTGAAGCGTCCCAGATCAACTCCGGTGGGGAGCGTGGTGATCTCCGCCGGATTCAGATCAAACGTCGCGGCGAGAGTTTCCGTGATTCTCGGACTCGTGGTGATGATGTGGTGGCTCCATTCCTTGTACATCAGCCGGCTGAGCGACTTATTGGGAATGGGCACGTCAAAATGACGGCTGCGGATGATGAGCGGCACCCGGGCGATCCGCGCCGCGATGGTCAGCAGCCAGCCATCACGCGAACTGTGCGGGTTGACGACCTCAATGCGGTGACGCCGCAGCCACCAGGCGAGCCGCAGCGCGTGCAATGGCAGCAGGGCGCGCTGGTGGAAAGGCTGTGCGACGACCGGCACGCCCGCGCGTTCCGCGCGCTGGAACAACTGCGCATCTTCCGGGGCGATGAGCCAGACCGCGCTGCCACGGCGGCGTAAACCTTCGATTTCGGCCAGGATGCGATGTTCCTGCCCTCCCCAGCCCAGCGAGGCTTCGGAATGGGCGATGCGCCAGGAGCGGTGGAAGGGAGAGGAGTCAGCCATGTGACCAGCGCCGTTTCATGGACTTTTCCGCGTCTGAAATAAAGCCCCTTTTCGGCAAAAAGTTCTGGCAAGCCCGTTCCGGCGACTTCATATCGAAGTTCTTTCATCACTCATGACGTCTTCTACCATCGGCATCATCGGCCTGGGCTATGTGGGCCTGCCCCTGAGCCTTCAATTCGCACGGACAGGCAGCGTTGTGCTGGGGTTTGACATCGACGCGGCGAAGATCGACGCGCTGAACGCGGGGGAGAGTTACATCCTGCACATCCCGGCGGAAGCCGTGCGCGCGCAGCGTGACGCGGGGCGGTTCTCAGCCACCACGGATTTTTCGCGTGTGCGCGAGTGCGAGGCCGTCATCATCTGCGTGCCGACACCGCTGGCGAGGCATCGCGATCCCGACCTGACGTATGTCCTGAACACGGGGCGCGCCATCGCACCGCATTTGCAGCGCGGGCAGCTCGTGGTGCTGGAATCCACAACCTATCCCGGCACCACGGACACGGAGCTGCGGGAGGTGCTGGAGGCGGGATCCAGTTTGAAGGCCGGAGCGGACTTCCACCTCGCCTTCTCACCTGAACGCGAGGATCCGGGCAATCCGCAGAGTGATGTGGCGGTGATTCCGAAAATCGTCGGCGGCCTCACCCCGGACTGCCGGAAACATGCGCTGGCGGTCTATGGCCGCGCGATCAAGACGCTCGTGCCTGTGGAGTCCTGCCGCGTGGCGGAGGCGGTGAAGCTGACGGAGAACATCTTCCGCGCGGTGAACATCGCCATGGTGAACGAGTTGAAGATCGTTTACGAGGCGATGGACATCGACATCTGGGATGTGATCGACGCGGCGAAGACGAAACCGTTCGGTTTCATGCCGTTCTACCCCGGCCCCGGCCTCGGCGGCCACTGCATCCCCATTGATCCGTTTTATCTCACCTGGAAGGCGCGTCAGTACGGCCAGGAGACGCGGTTCATCGAACTCGCCGGCGAGGTGAACACCTCCATGCCCGCCCATGTCATCAAGCGCGCGGGCCAGGCGCTGGCCTCGACAGGGAAAACCCTGCGTGGCAGCCGGGTTTTGATGATCGGCATCGCCTACAAGGCAGATGTCGATGATGATCGTGAAAGCCCGGCCTATGTGCTGTGGGAGATGCTCGAAAAGGAGGGGGCGCAGGTGGATTACCATGATCCGCATGTGCCGGTGATCCGCCCTTCGCGTGAACATGCGCATTTCGCCGGGCGCAGGAGCGTGCCGCTGGCCACGGAGACGCTGCCGGGATACGATCTCGTCCTCATCGCCACCAATCACAAGGTGATGGACGCGGAGCTGCTGGCCGCGCATGCGCGGTTGATCGTGGACTCGCGCAACGTCCTCGGCCGCCGGATGAAAGGACAACCCCATTATTTCAAAGCATGAAAGCACTGGTCACAGGAGGAGCGGGATTCATCGGTTCGCACATCACCCAGGAGTTGTGCCGTCGCGGCGCGTCGGTGGTGGTGCTGGACAATCTCACGCTTGGCAATGTGAGGAACCTGGAATGGAAAAAAGCAGGGGATGAGGTCGAGTTTGTCGAAGGGGACATCCGAGACACCGCGGTGCTCGCGAAAATCATGGTTGGAGTCGAATGGGTGTTTCACCAGGGGGCGCTGCCGTCGGTGCCGCGCTCCATCAGCGCGCCGCAGGAGAGCAACGCGCATAACCTCGAAGGCACGCTCAATGTGTTGGTGGCAGCGCGTGACGCGGGCGTGCGGAGGCTCATGTTCGCCTCATCATCCTCGATTTACGGCAACGCGGACGCGCGCATGAAGCATGAGGGGCTTCCACCGCAGCCGCTGTCACCTTACGCGCTGCAAAAATACGGGGGCGAGCGTTACGCGCAGATGTTCCACCAGCTCTATGGCTTTGAAACAGTCTCGCTGCGCTACTTCAATGTCTTCGGTCCCCGCCAGGCGTATGACTCGCCCTACTCCGGCGTGATTGCCAAATTTTGCACCGCCATGCTCGCCGGGCAGGCGCCGGTGATTTATGGCGACGGCTCCCAGGCGCGTGATTTCACGTTTGTGGACAACGCCGTGGCCGCCAATCTGCGCGCGGCGGAGGCTCCGGCTGAAAAGGCGGCGGGGAAGTTTTTCAACGTGGCCTGCGGCGGTTCCATCGACCTGCGGCAGCTCGTGCGGGATATCAACCAGCTCACCGGCCAGGATCTTCAGCCGCGTTTCGAGCCAAGGCGCGCGGGTGACATCCTGCATTCGCTCGCGGACATCAGCGCGGCGCGTGAATGCCTCGGCTACGAGCCGGAAGTCTCGTGGGAGGAGGGGTTGCGACGGACGCTGGAGTTTTACCGCCAGCAGGCTTGAGCTGCGGGGAAGTTTTGGCTTGCAAAGCCATCTTGCTCGGATAGTGCGGCCCGCACACTCTCCTGACATGGCATCCTCCCGTCTGATCCTCCGCCTCGCGCGCTTTCTTCGCGTCAAACCGATCTGTCACCTGGTCTTCAAGGTTCGTTTCTGGTGGTTCGTCCACATCAAGAAACGGCTTCGTTCCTGCGAGGATCAGGTGGCCGTGGACGGACATCAGCACAACCTGCGGGCGTTGAAGCTCGCGCGTCCGAGCGACCGCATCTTGTGGCTCATCCAGCCGCTGACAGCGATCGACAAGATGATGAACAATCCAGATGCCAGGGTGCTGGCCATCGGTGTGCGACTTGAGACCGATCTGCTGTATCTCGCAGCATATGGCTTCCATCCCAAAAACATCCGCGGCATGGATCTGCTTTCCTATTCGCCCTGGGTGGATCTTGGGAACATGCACCAGATGTCCTATGCCGATAATTCATGGGATGCGGTCATGCTCGGCTGGGTGTTGACTTACAGCACCGAGCCGCAGAAGGCGGCGGACGAGCTTGTGCGCGTGACGAAGAACGGCGGCATCATCGCCATCGGCCTCACCTATTATCCGGAGCATGTGCTCGAAGAATATCGGAAGAGCCAGGGCAGTCTGATGGGCACGACCGGACAGATTCAAACAGTCGCGGATGTGCTGAAGCTCTTCGAAAGCAAGGTTGACCGTATCTACTTCAACCACGACGTCGCTGATCCTGCGCGGCAAGGGCCGACGATGGTGATCTTTTCCGTGAAGAAGTGATTTCCAGCCGGGCCGGAGACGTCAGTCCACCAGCTCGTGCTTTGGATTGAAGGTCACGACTTGCTTGAAAGGCTCCTCAAGCGCCGCGACCTCGGCGCGGCGGAATTTCTGCGGCTTCCAGTGGCGCACGCTGACGTAGCAGAAGGTGATCTGGTCGCGTCCTCCGTTGTTGTTGCGGTTGCCGCTGTGCAGGCCGTTCGCGTCAAAGATGGCCACGGTGCCTGCGGGGCCGGCGACCTCGACGATGCGGTCTTTGTACTCGGGATGCTCGCGAAGGTCGGTGTCGAAGCGCGACCCCTGGCCGCGCCCACGCAGATAGCTGTAATAAGTGAGATGCGACTTTGTGAGGTAGGACATGCGCTGCCCGTCAGCGGCCAGATCCCGCAGCAGCACCATGAGGTGAAGCTGACGCCCGCGGGTGTCGTGGTGCCACTGGTAGGAACCGTAGCGGCCGGTGTCCGCCGGCAGCAGGCGTTGGGCGCAGGAACGGCCGAGGGCGAACTTCTTCTTGTAGTAGCGTCCGATGATCTCCAGCAGCACGGGATCCAGCGCGGCCTTCAGATAAACCGGATCCTGGACGAAAAACTCGTCGCATTGCAGGGAGCCGGGATTCAGCTTGCACCACTGGTCCTCCACGGACTTGTCGAAGGCGGCCTGCAGTTCCTTCAACATTTCGCCCTGAAAAAATGCCGGCAGCATGACAATTCCGTCGTCCTCCAGTTTCTGATGGCCGGCCTCGGCCTTCCGCTCTTCTTCGCCTGAGCAGAAATGCCAGTTGTATTTCGGGTCGGGCCGGCGGTGAAAATACTCCTTGAGACGGAACTCAGGGGTTTTGATGAGAGACCAGATTTGCTGCGCGATCATGCGCCACCACTAAGGACACGCCCTGGGAAATCAAGATCGAAGTGGCCCGCCCGGATCAGGAGTCGGCGAGCACGCTCCTGGCCTCCTCGATCACGCGTTCCGGCGGGATGAGCGCGGTGGGTGGCAGCGGTTCGGCGGCGAACTCGCTGGCATGGATGGCGCGATTGCGGGCTGTCTCGTGATGCCACATCCGTGTCTTGGACGGACCGAAGAGCACCACGGTGGGGCGTCCAAACGCCTGCGTGATGTGAGAGGCCGCGCCATCGACCGTGAGCGTGATCGCGGCTTGTGAGAGCAGGGAAAGAAAACCGCGCAGCGTGGTCTGTCCGGCGAGATTGCGCACCTGGGATCCGGGAAAACCATCGCAAATCTCACGCCCCATGCGCAGGTGCCAGTCGGCCGTGCCGCTGGCGACGAAGACCGGGCCGAGGCCCATGCCGAGCACGGCACGGATCACCGTGCGCCAGCCCGCGACTGTCCAGGATTTGCGCTCCCAGCCTGACGCTGGATTGATGACGACGGCGTCAGTGGCGGAATGCTGGCGCCATCCGGCTGGCGGAGGGCGCAGCCGTGGCGGGTTGAAAACGTCCGGCGCTGGGCCGCCGACCGCGTCGAAATAATACCGCGCCACATAGATGTCATTGAGGTTCTCCGAACGGCATTCGTGGAAGATCAGGCGGTGATACCAGCGGATGTAAACAGCCGCGCGCGTGAGCAACTGACGACTTCGCGAGCGCAGGCGCAGACTCTTTATGAGCGACTGCGAGCCCTGATCGAGCGCGAGCACCCGGTCGAACGCTCCCGCGTGATGGTTCGCCGTCCCGCCCCAGCGCACACCCGGCATCAATTCCACCAGCGGCTGATGGGCGGCCAGTGTGTAAAGCACCACATCCTCGTGATCTTGCGCCGCCAGCCGCTCCAGGGCGGGTTGCAGCAGCAGCGTGTCTCCAAGCTGTTTGTGGTAGGCGACGGCGGTTCTCACGGGCGGTGTTGTTTCCACAGAGATGTCGCATTGGCGAGTTCCTCTTTGAATTTCTCCAGCGGATAGCTCCAGTGCTCGCGTTTTTGAATCGACCGGTGCGCAAACAGCCGTGAGGCCAGATTGCCATGCAGCAGCGCGAGGTCGCGGAAGGTCTGGGAGAAGTAGGATTCCCCCCAGGCCAGCTCGGTGTCGAGAATCAGGCACAGGGCGTTGCTGGAGACGAGCAGGTTGGTGAAACCCTGGCCCAGCGCGCCGACGATGAGCGGCGCGGCGGCGAACTTTTGCAATTGCGTGGCGAAGTCGAGCTTGCTGAGTTTCAGCACCTCACATGCGCCCCACTGGCGCTCCACTTCGGCGGCAATCTCGCGCTCGTTGAGAAGCTGGCGGTCGGGCGCGTCAGCGCGCGAGACCAAAATGGGTGGCTGCGCGTCTGGCAGTGGGCCTGCGTGGGTGAGGAAGATGGCGCGCATGCGCTGGAGAATCTCCGGCGCGGCCAGCGCGGAGTCCGTCCACATCTGCGGTGTGTGAAACAGCCGTTCCACCATCGTGGTGCCAGGACTCGCTCGCAGCATTAGTTCTGACGGCGTCCCCACGGCGGCGAGATAATGCGCCTGCCATCGCTTTTCACGTCCTCCCAGAAGGATGCGCGGGTTTCCCATCGCGGCGAGGTGGTCTTGGGCAGCGATCAAGCGCGGGAGATGATGAAGTAGAAAGTGACCGTGGTTCTCGTAGTTGCGGCCGGCGAGATAAAAGCATGGTTCTTTGATTTTCCGGGCGAGCGCGCGCAACGGCCGGCGGATTTTGTGATCTGGATGCAGCGCCAGACTGGGGCAGTCCCTGAGAAGCAGGCTGCCAGCGAGGAAAACAGAGCCGTCGTCACCCGTGAGGCAGGCGTCGGCGAACTCATGACAGAGCACCTCCTTCCATCGCATGTCGATCCGCGCGGGGCAGGCGGCATTGAGCGAGTGCTCGAGTGTGTTGTCCAGTGTGCGGCTGCCGGCGGCCTGCAATGTCCAGCTCCGCAGGGCGGCTGTCCGCGTCTCTTCCGCAGAGGCATGACGCAAGCCGCGCCCGAGCAGCGTGACGGCGCGGGTGTGGCAGTCATGGGCGGCTTTGAGCAGTTTGTTCATCGGCGGGCCAGGCTGCGTAGTTCCTCCACCACATGACGTGAGGCATCCGGGGTGCGCAGCGCGCCGCCTGCCGGCGGGGCTTCAATGCGGGGGACGCCGCGCCATTGGTCCAGCCAGCGGCGGATGGCCGGGCGGATGTCTTTTTCCATGCAGGCGGTTCCAAGGCGCAGCCGGTCGAGCGGAAGCGGACTCAGGCCGGTCTCGCCGGGCTGCAGGCTGAGCACGGGCTTGCCGATGAGCGCCGCTTCCAGCAAAAACACGGAGCACATGCCCGCCACGCCCTCGGCGGCGTGCTGCGCGGCTGCGGAGTCACCCGCCATGCCTGCAAACACATGCCTGGAGGCGTGTCGGGTGAATTTGCCGGGTGTTTCGCGCGGGTGCGGGCGTATCCAGAGGAACAACTCGTCCGCCGCCGGGTGCGTCTTGAACTCCGAGCAGAATATCTGGACGATGTCGCGCTCATCATACGGCAGGACGGCGTAACCAGCCTTCATGGAGATCTCCGAACAGGGTTGGGAGGCGAACACAACCAGATGCCGCCCGGGCGGGCAGCCGATTTGCGCGCGCAAGGCGGCCAGCTTGGACGCTGGCGGTGTTTCCGTGTGCAGGCGGTCGAAGGCGGGTTGTCCGGTGACATGGACGCAACTCGTGTTGATGCCGAGAGAGCGCAGATCCTCCGCGGCGGAGTCGTCCATGACAGCGATGACATCTGGCAACGCGTCGAGGGGGCCGTCGGGTGGCAGTGTGGTGAAGCGGGCGGCGTAGTTTGACCAGAAATCAAGCACGGCGAGCGAGGGGATGCCGAGCTGCCGCGCGGCCTGGATGAAAGTTTTCTCATCATCCCGCCCGTTCACCGATGTGCCGCAGAGCAACACATCCGGCCGTTCTTGTTTCAGCAGGCGGAGCGCCTCGTCCAAAGCGACTGCTTTGTCGAGAACATGGCCGGCGGGCGCGAAAAGGCCCGCAGCCTCATTGTAACCGGTGGTGATGACCGTTTCCTGTTGCTTGCGCAGTTCGCCGACCACGGCCATGACGGCCTGCGCTCCTCCGGGGTCTCCTGCGATGGCGAAAACTTTCATGCGGCGGGAAGGATTGCGGCGGCGGTTTCCAGGCAGGCCACGGCGTCCTCTCCGGCGCAGGCGGGCTGTGCCGATTCTCCGGTGAGGCAGGATATGAGGTCGCCGACCGCGTGCAGCATCGCATCCTTGAGGCAGCCTTCTTCAGTCTGTCCGCCGTCAAGGTTCACATATCCAGTGTAGAGCGGGCTTTTGACCGTGCGGTAGCGCTGGATGCGGTGTCCGCCATCGAGAACGCGCACCCGTCCGGCGGTGCCGACGATGTCCATCTCGAACAAGGTGAACGCGGTGTGGTCCAGCGCCTGGAGCGTGGCGGGAACGCCGCCCGCGCAGAGAAATTGGGCGGAGGGTGTCCACGGGTCCGGTTTCACCGCCGTGAGGGCGGAGGCTTGTTCGATGCCGCCTGTCAGATGACGCAGCAGGTCGATCCAGTGCGTGCCGTTGTGGATGATGCCTTTGCCGTAGTATCCGTGAATCTGTTGCACGCGGCCGAAGACGCCGCTTTGCAGCTCGTTTCGCAGGCGGCGGAACGCGGGGCAGAAGCGCCGCGAGTAGTTCACGACGAGGAGCACACCGCGCTGCCGGGCCTCATCCACCAGGTCGCGCGCTTCCGCCACATTCATGGCGAGGGGCTTCTCCATCAGCACGGCACGAGTGGCGGGCTGTGCCAGGGCCAGCCGCAGCATGGCCGCGTGGCTCTCATCCGGCGTGCAGATGCTCACGATTTCAGGCCGCGATGTTTCCAGCATGGCCGCCGGATTGTCAGACGCCTCGCAGGGGCCGAACTGCGCTGCCGCGTTCGTGGCGCGTGCCAGATCGGCGTCCGCGACGCCCGCGAGTGTGACGTGCGGGTGGCTCGCGTAAGCCTCCGCGTGCGATTGCACGCCGACGGTGGCGGGATCGCGCGCGGTGCCGGCGCCGATCCAGCCGCATCCGATCACCGCGGCACGAAACGGGCGGGCTGTGTCGTTGTTTGTCATCGCGGCCGTTTTGATGAGAGGGCGGTTCAACGCACGTTGGTGTCCATCGCCGCGGCGACCGGGGTGAACAGCGTGGCCGAGTCCGGCACGTTGCGGGAGATTTCGGCGGCGTGTTCCAGCACGCGCTCCATGGCGCTGGCGACGTCATCCATGTCCGCCGTGGTCAGCGGCTCGCGAACGACCGGGCAGAGCAGCAGCTCATTTTGATACATGTGCTCGGTCACAGGGCAGCTGCCTGCGCTGTAATCCGGCCAGCCGGCGGGTGCGAGATGGAAGGGAAAACCCTTCGAGCCGATGGCGATGCGTTTCTGATACACCGGGCTGAGGTAAAGAGGCTTCACATAGCCTTCCGTGAGCGCGGTGCCTTCAAAACCTTCCGGTTTCGGCAGCTCTGCCAGCACGGCTTTGACGAACTGGTGGCGGCTGAGGCCGGCCTGCCGCGCGTTGAAATGCACGGGCAGCAGATAATAGGCGTGGGTGCTGCCATCAGCGGGATGCGCCTGCGCGCGCAGACCGGGCAGCTTGTCGATCCGCCGACGCAAATGCTCCGCGAGTCCGGCGCGTGTGGAAAGACAGGCGTCGAGCTTGCTCATCTGCGCGCTGCCGATGGCCGCCTGGACTTCGGTGAGCCGGTAGTTGTTGCCGATGCAGTTCACCAGCTCCGCCGGATCGTCTCCGGTGACGACGTTCTCACCGTGATTGCGGATCAGCCGGCAGCGATGAGCCAGATCATCGTCATTTGTCACGATCACGCCTCCTTCACCGGTGTGGATGTGCTTGTGAAAGTTCAGGCTGAAGCCGCCGAGGTCGCCGATGGCGCCCACCGGCCGGCCTTTGTAAAGCACGCCAGGAGCCTGGGCCGCGTCCTCGATGACCTTGAGGTTGTGTTTTCGGGCCAGGGCCATGATTTCATCCATGTCGGCCGGGTGACCGAAAAGATGCACGACCATGATGGCCTTGGTGCGCGGCGTGATGCGTCCGGCGATGGACTTCGCCGAAATGCAGAAGGTCTCTGGGTCGATGTCGGCAAACACCGGGATGCCGCCGTAAAACAGGCAGCAGGTGGCCGAGGCGGACATCGTGTAGGGCGGGCAGATGATCTCGTCCCCGGGCTCGATGCCGATGGCACCGACGGCGGTGACGAGGCCCGAGGTCCACGAGTTCACACTGACAGCATGTTTGAAACCAAGACGCTGGCACCAGATGGCCTCGAAGTCGGTGACACGTCTGCCGCCGTTGAAAAACTTGCCGCTGGCGCCGATGAAGGCGGAGAGGACGTCGCTTTCGAGCACCTCACGCACGGCCTGCTGCTCGGCCTGACTCATCGTGACGCGGGGGGCGAAGGGGCGGGTGCGGACGGGGGTGCCGCCGAGGATGGCTGGCTTGCAGGAGATCGTGGGCATGTGGCTAAATTGCGGCTTGCGTCTGAATGGCGGACGCCTAACAGACACAAGCACGCCATGAATGCAACTGGCGCGCCAACGAGCTTTTCCAGCAGCGCCCATCATGCCGATTCCCATCATGTTTCCCATCGAGGTCACCAGCCGCGAGCTGGACGCCCGGCTGCTGATGGCGGCGCATTGCGCCGCGCCGGGCCGCACGGTGTTCCTCGGCCAGGATCGTGCTGTTTACCGGCTGGCCCGGCGCTGGCGCGGCGGCATCTATGTGGGCAAGCAGGTGCTCGTCGGCGGCTTGAAGCCGAACCTGACAAAATACCGCGTGCTCAAGGAGCGTGGCTATCGTGTCCTGTTCCTCGCAGAGGAGGAGCCGGTGTTCGGGGAGGAGCACGAGCTCGACCGCGAGCAGTTCCTGCAGATGTTCCATCCTAACTGGCTGGATGTTGACGATGTGGTCTGCGCGTGGGGAGATTTCTCCGCGGAGGTGTTCCGCGCGGTGGCACGTCCCGACGCGCCGGCGATTCATGTGACCGGCCATCCGCGTTTTGACATCATCAAGCCGGAGCTGGCCTGCCTGTATGAGTCTGAGACGCAGGCGATCCGGCAGCGCTTCGGCAAATTCATCCTGCTGAACACCAAATTTGCCCTGGCGAGCAATCTGCCCGCGTTCCTCAGCGTGAAGAACGCCTTCACCGGCCAGAATGAGAAAGGGGACACCGCCGAGTACTGGCTGAACTTCCACTGCTACCACGCGCGGCTGCAGACCGCCTACATCGAGCTGGCCAACCGCCTGCGGAAAGAATTTCCCGGCCACCACATCGTGCTGCGCCCGCATCCCGGTGAGGATCCCGCGTGCTA
The DNA here is from genome assembly GCA_016795375.1 of Verrucomicrobiaceae bacterium. Classification (GTDB taxonomy): domain Bacteria; phylum Verrucomicrobiota; class Verrucomicrobiia; order Verrucomicrobiales; family Verrucomicrobiaceae; genus Prosthecobacter. The sequence continues at coordinate 25,733 of JAEUHJ010000116.1, read as the reverse complement.
CAACGCGGTGCTCGGGGGCATCAAGAACATCAGCGTGCTCACGGAGGGCAGCGTGCTGCCGTGGCTCGCGGCGGCGGATGTCCTGGTGCACACCGGCTGCACCACCGGCCTGGAGGCCAGCCATCTCACGCCGCGTATCATCCAGTACGCCCCGGATGTCGGCTACGTTTTTGAGCAGCATCTGCCCTCGCTCATCGGCGCGGTGTGCAAGACGCTTGAAGAGGTCGTTCAGGAGATCCGGGGCGGCACGCGCGCCGTGGTGGAGCCTGAGGCTGAGCGGCGCATCTCCCGCATCATCGCCAATTTTTCCCCGCAGGTGGTCTCCGCCGGACGCATCGGCGCCCTGGTGGCGGAGGCGGCGGAAAAAATGCCTGCCGACGCGATACGCGGGCGCCTGGCGGAACTGGAGCATCTGGCGCGCAGCCTGGTGAGGCCGCGCAACCAGCGGCGGCGCAAGGCCGGCGGGGTGCCGAAAAAATTCGAGCCTTTCGATCGCGACGCCATCGCCGCCAAGCTGCGAGTGCTGGAGAAACTCGTGCATAAGGAGCTGCGCTGCCGCTTCATCAGCCGTCAACTGGTCGAGATCAGCGCCGCATGAGCATGCGAATCGAGATCTCTGAAAGCGATCTGGCGGCTCTGGTGTGCCGCCAGCTTGAATCCCTGTTCCTGCCGCTGGCAGCAGCGGAGAAAGCCTGCCTCGCGGACATGATGCGGCGCGCGTTGCCGCGCTGCGAGCACTGCTACCTGCACACGCGCATCAAACGCTACGCCGAGAATGGCGTGGCGGTCTTCAACCCCTATCATTCCGGACAGTACGCGGTCTTTCTCTATTTCATGGCCAGCGCGGTCGGCAAACAGGCCGCTCCGGAGTTCCGCAGCCTCGCGGACCGGTTGTACTTTCTGAACAAGGCGCTCAACGGCCTGGAATTGTATCATGAGGTGGAGATGCCCTCGATCTTCATGATGGATCATCCCGTGGGAACGGTCATCGGCCGCGCGGAGTTCAGTGATTACTTCTCATTCTCCCAGAACTGCACCGTCGGCAACAACTGGGACAAATATCCACGTCTGGGTCATCATGTGGCCATGCTGGCCGGATCGAAGCTCATCGGTGACTGCCGGGTGGGCGATCATGTGATCCTCGCCGCCAACACCTGCGTGATCGACACGGACATCCCGGATGGCTGCATCGTCTTTGGCAGTTCGCCGAACCTCACCTTCAAATCACGACCGGTGTCCTTCTTTGAATCATGGTTCGCCACGGCGGGCGGGGTGAAGCCGGACGCCACCTGAAGCGAAGGCACGCCTACAGCGGGAGGACGGTGAAGCCTTCCCTGGTGTCCTTGATGAGCCAGCCGGCGGCTTCGAGTTGCTTTCTCAAGGCGTCGGCGGCGGGCCAGTCCTTGGCCTGCTTCGCGTCCCAGCGCTGCTGGGCGAGCGCCTGGATGTCAGCGGGAACCTCGACGGCGGTGTCTTCCATGACGGGTGGCAGGTGAATGCCGAGCGCGTGAAGCATGAAATGGAGGCCGCCACGCACGGAGGCGGCTTCTTCAGCCGAGAGCGCGGCTGGTTTGAGCTTGTTCAGCGCGCCGAAGATCGCGCCGAGGGCGCCGGGGACGTTGAGGTCGTGCAGCAGGGTTTCCCAGGCGTCCTGGAAAAGAGCTGGAGACTTGGAGATGGGGAGACTTGGAGAGAGGGAGGAGAGCGCCTTGTCGGCCTTCGCGAGCTTTTGCAGAGCCTGGCGTGCCGAATCGAGGCTGTGCATGGTGAAGTTCAGCGGCGCACGGTAGTGACCGGAGATGAGTACATAGCGCACTTCGGCGGCGCTGTAGCCGCGTTTGGCGAGGTCTTCGAGCGTGTAGAGGTTGCCTAGGCTCTTGCTCATCTTCCCGCCATCGACCATGAGGTGGGCGACGTGCATCCAATGGTGCGCGAATTTCCCGTGCGTGCTGCAGCAGCTCTGCGCGATCTCGTTTTCGTGATGCGGGAAGATGAGATCGACGCCGCCGCTGTGCAGGTCGAAGTCCTCGCCGAGGTATTCGAGAATCATCGCGCTGCACTCGAGATGCCAGCCCGGGCGGCCTTCGCCCCACGGGCTGGGCCAGTGGTTCGCGCCGTCCTCGGGCTTGCGAGCCTTCCAGAGCGCGAAGTCAGTGAGCGAGTCCTTCGTGTATTCGTCGCTGTCAGTCGCGCTGGCGGCGTCCGAAGCGCCGAGACGCAGCTCGCGGTCCTCCAGGTGGCTGAGCTTGCCGTAGTCTTTGAAGGAGGAGACGCGGAAATACACGCTGCCATCCGCCGCAGCGTAGGCGTGGCCGCTGGTGATGAGTTTTCCGATCATCGCGACCTGATGTGGGATGTGCGCCACGGCGCTGGGCTCCACATGCGGCGGGAGGAGGTTCAGCGCGGCGCAGTCGGCGTGGAATTTCCCCGTCCAGCCACGCGTGAAATCGACGAGCGTCTGCCCGGCCTTCTGCGAGTCGCGGATTGTCTTGTCATCCACGTCGGTGATGTTGCGCACATGCAGCGTGGGCGTGCCGGAGGACTCCACGACGCGGCGCATCACATCCTGCGCCACGAAGGTGCGGAAGTTGCCGATGTGCGCCGGGCCATAGACCGTGGGGCCGCAGCAGTAGAAGCGCAGCGTCTTGCCGTCGAGCGGCGTCACTGCGCGGTCGGAGCGGGTCAGGGTGTCGTGGAGCTTGAGGGGCATGAGGGCGGGGAAAGTGAATGCTGAATGCGGAATGTCGAATGACGAATGAGGCGGCGCTTGCCCTCTGCTAAAAGAAGCGTATCCTCAGGCCTCTCCAAAACGGGGGCGTACTGGTTTCGACGGGTAGCCTTAGTTCGGAGCTGCATGCCGAGGATGATTCGTTGGCCTCGTTAAAATCGCGGATCAAAAACATAAATGTGAACTCTAACGAGCTCGCTCTCGCGGCTTAAGCCCCGCGACGTCCCGCAGGCGATGTCTGGTGGCCTGCGCGACGACACCACCAGGCTGGGCTGATGGCCGGGCGACCGGGTCGCAGCCGAGATCAAACAGGACGCTGGGTGAAGAGTAGGCCGTCTCAAGCCGCCTCCAGCCGAGACCAAAGATGAGACTGAGCATGGAGACGCTGCGGATGATGGTTATTCGGACAGGGGTTCAAATCCCCTCGCCTCCACTTCTTTGATTATCAATGAATTGAGTTTGAAGAATGGGGCAGGTAAGACATGGGGTAAGACAATGATGCCAACAACTTTGACGGCGGGGAGGGGGTGAAGGATCGGGGTGGACGTGACGCCTGATAATCCATTCTGGAGGGCGAAATTTTTTTGCATAGGAGAGGGCTGGAGGGAGGCGGCGAAACGGGATGGACGTGGCCGGGGCGGCTGTGGCGGATTCAGAGAAAGGGGAAGCTCTCTTTCTTTCTCTCTGAGGCCGGGGCTGGCGTTCTTCTTTCCATTCTGACTCCCAAGGAAAGAGGCTGGATGGAAACCGGCACGCCGCGCCGGGCGGAGGCTCCCCGGCCTTCGTGGGCGATCCAATCGCGGCAGGCGTCTTTCCATGCCTCCGCGCCGCGCTGGATGCCGTGCAAAGTGTTTGCTGTTTGCCGAGGGGTGCTGATGCTTTGGGATGACTGCGACGATTGAAATCAAAGGGGGCAGCGAGGTTGCGGAGATTGCCGCTGCCAGATTCGAGGCTTGGCTTGTCATTGAGCGGGACAGGCAGAAGCGACAAATCGAGGAAGATGTTTCCCACATCAATCGCGAGCGTGAGCGCATGAATGAGTGGTCAGAGGTCGAAAAGGAGAAGTTCAATCAGGAGCGTGTGAGTTCTGGCAAAAAGGCGGTTTCGTGGCCGCTCAAACCGTTGATGGCACCTGCATGGGACGATAAACTCCTTTCGCCGCGCCGGGTTGAGATAGCGCGAAAAGCCTGTGCCATGACCAAATCCGAGAAGGACGCCCTAAATGTTGAGTTCAAGACGAAACTTAGTGCGATGAACAGCGAGGATTTTCAGGACGTGCAGGGTGCGCTTGCGGCATGGGAGAATGGCGAGGAGCATCGGGATCGTGATGCAAGGATCGAAGCAGCAAGACAGACAGCCTTGCAGATCATCGCGAAACGAAAATCATGTCCTGATGGTGAGAAAGTGAGTTTTGCCGAGTGCTTTCGTTCTTTTGGCCCGGAGGGCGGAGGATTCCACGGCGGGAGTAAATGGCGGCCTGAGAGCTGGGGTAAACTTACAGCCAAGGAACAGGAGCCGTATCGGAGGCAATGGGAGAGAGTGGAGCGGCTTCTGCCGGTCTATTATGAATATGCCCGGCAGTCGGTGACGCTGCTGCAACTCGCGATCATCTTCGTCACGATTAAGCAAGAGCTGCCGGACGCCAAACGCTGTCCTGAGGGAGAGGATGAGAATGAGAAGCCGTGCCTGCGTGGCTGTTTGATGCACCCGCTGGATTTCACTTTGCGCAGGCGTATTGAGGCACTGCATTCAAGGATTGGCGGCTATGCGGAAGCCATCATTAAAAGCCTGGGAGAGTTTTTGGCGCAAGACATGCCTTACCCACTGATTCCGCTCAACCGGCGCAAGTGGGCTGCTTCGTTTGCGATGACCTGCAATGAAGATCATCACATGATGGGGCCGATGCTCACGGATGCGGGGCCGGTGCTTGATCCTTGGGTGATAGGCCAAGTGGAGCGCGACAAGGTGCGCCTGGCTAGAAACGAGGAGGCGACCCAAAAGGCTAACATTTTGTATCGAGCCATCATCAATACACAACAAACCAAAGGCCCGATGAGGCACGAGGATGTCATCGAGTTTGATAAAGCCATTCGCGCCACAACAAGCGATCAACGCGCAAAAAACAAGAGCACTTCCAAGGAGGGGCATTACCGCGCCTTCAATGAAGATGGAAGCGAGGTGCTGGCATTGAAGATCACATGGAAGGACACGCGGGACACGGAGCTGACAGCGGCGTTTCTCCAACTTCTCAAATGGCTGCGTCCGAGGCATGCCGAAAACAAAGGGCGACAGCAGTTCGTGCCAGAAGCAGACTGGCCGGAGCGTCCGGCGAGAAAGAAGCGCGGAAGCAAGTGGGAGAAAGAAGCGATGGCTGCTTTGAACGCTTTGATTGCGCTGCGCAAAAAACAAGCGGCTCATAATGCTTGGCGTGCCGCAAAGGATGAAGGCACGCAATTACGTCAAAAGTTGAAACAAGGGAAATTCACCGCGCAGGAACAAGCTAGCATCGAGGCTGGCATCCAAAGCGCATTGGTGAGAGAGGACAAGATGGGCAGGCTGTCAAAAAAGCTGCCACTGCCGGGAGCAAAGCTGGCAATCGCAACGGCCTGTTTTGAAAAGATCGTGGGCGGCGACGAGCTGCCGTGGTGGAAAAAGTCTGCGAAATCGAAATGATTTCGCGAACAAAACTCGAAGCCTCACGGGCTGTAAAAAGCTATCCACGGCTATAAATGCTTGTCCGCAATCCCAGGCGGGATTCACGGACATGACTACTCATCGCACATCCAATAAATCATCCACGGCAGCCAAGGGCGGACTGCCGGGCATTCAGACGGGCCGCCCATCCATCGCGGGAGGACTTCCCAAAGGCCACGAGCAACGCTTTGAACCGGCTCCCATCGCGGAGGCGGAGTTTTTGCGGCTGCCTTCCGCCAAGGGGCGGTGTCGATATACTGGACTGAGCAGGAGCGGCCTCGTTTCGGTGGCGAAGGCTGCCGGGGCGTTCATTTCGGTGCGGCTGCCGGGCCGTGTTCGTGGCGCGGTCTGCATCGACAAGGCAAAGCTGACGGTGTTTTTGAAAGGAGGGGCGGGCCATGAGTGAGCGCGAGATTCAACGGCGATTTAAGCGTGGCGAGCTGGTCTTTACCGATGGGCGCTTTGTTTATCTGCGAGGGCCGCACATGGGATACCGGGACAAGCCGTGGCATTATGTCGATCCTGCCCTTTGTCTGTTTCAGGACGGGGACAACACGATTTACGGGCTGATGGATTTCATTGATTGCTACTGGTGGACGTGGGAGCACGGGCCGCAGCTCATCAAGGCGCTCGCCAGTGTCGGAGTCACACTGACTCCGAAGACCATCGAGCTGATGGAATTGAAGGTGGAAAGGAGATTGAGCCGATGAAGCCACAAGCAACGATTGCCGAGCTGAAGGCGCGGCTGCGGATTGATGAGGCGTGGCGGCTTTTGCATCTTCCGGGGGAGCCTGCGAGGTGCTGCAAGTCGCCGTTCCGGCCTGATGAGAGGCACGCGAGCTTTTCCGTTTATGCGGAGGGGACGCGGGCGAAGGATCATGCGACGGGGGAGACGTTTGATGTGGTGGATTTCATCGCGAGGGCGCTGGATGCGGACACGGCGGGGGCGGTGCGCTGGATGCGGGGGCGTCTGGGCGAGGGCCGCGAGCTGCCGCCGCTGCCGCCGAAACGCGAGGCGGTGAAGCAGGCGAGGCCGTGGCCGGTGCTGAGGCGTGGCACGGCGGAGGAGCTGGCGGCGCTGGGGCGGCTGCGGGCGCTGCCGCTGCCTGCGGTGCGGCTGGCGGATGAGCGGGGCTTTCTCCACTTCGGGGAGCAGTGGGGGCATGCGTTCTGGTGCATCACGGACAAGGCGCGGCGGGGCTGTGAGCTGCGGCGGGCGGATGGGGAGCTGTGGCCGGGCTTTGGTGACATCCCGCCGCGCAAGGCGCATTGCCACGGTGACAAGGCGTGGCCGGTGGGGCTGATGGAGGCGGAGGCGTTCGCGCATCTCATCCTCGTGGAAGGCGTGGGCGATTTTCTGGCGGCGCATGCGGTGATTGATGGCGAGGGCCGGGCGGCGGATGTGGCGGCGCTGTGCTGCATGGGCGCGGCGGTGCGCTTGTCCCCGGAGGTGGCGGCACGCCTGGCTGGAAAGCGGGTGCGGATCGTGCCGCAGATGGATGAGCCGGGGCAGCGTGCGGCGCTGCTGTGGGCGCGGAGCCTGCGGGATGCGGGCGCGGTGGTGGATGGCTTCTCACTGGCGGGCCTCGTGGATGCGGAGGGCGCGGCGATCAAAGACTTGGGGGACGTGTTTGCCAAAGCGAGCGCGGAGAGCATCCGGGCGAATCCTCAACTTCTGGAGGTCTGCCCATGAGCACGAAGGCACAGAAGGCGGTGAAGCCGGGGCCGTATGATCCACTGGCGGAGGATGCGAAACCGGCCGGAAACGGGGGCGCGGCGGTGTCTTTCCAGCGGCCACCACTGGAGAGTGTGAATGGAAAGAAGAAAGAGGCGGCGCTGCCGCCGTATGAGCTGCTGGACGTGCGCGGGCTGCTGTCGCATGAGGAGCAGCCGGGGGAGGTGCTGTGCGGTGACGCGGTGCTGGAGGCGGGAGAGTTTGCGATGCTGTTTGGCTTTCCCTCCGTGGGGAAAAGCTGGGCGATCATGGACTTGATGGCAAAGGCGGCGTGGGGACGCGGGTGCTGGCTGGGGCATGAGGTGAAGTGCCGCTTTGCTACCTTGTGGATCGGGGATGAGAACAACAAGCGGCGGCTGGCGGGCCAGCTCAAGGCGATGCACGCGGCGGGCCTGCTGCCGGAGGATTTCGAGCAGTGGATGCACATCACGGATGTCCCCGAAACGATGGACGTGGGCGATCACGAGTTCATGGCGCACACGCGGCGGATCATCGAGGAGAAGGAAATCAAGCTGGTGGTTCTGGACACGGTATCAAGCGCGGTGGTGGATGAGACGGCGAAGGATTTCGCGCTGATGTTTCGCGGAATGAAGGGCATCTCGCACGGGCTGCCTGTCCGCCCTTGCTGGCTGCTGGTGCATCATCGCCGCAAGCCCAAGAGCGAGGACAGCGATGGCATGGGGAGGCTGCATCAAATCAGCGGGCATCAAACGCTGCGGCGGAAGCCGCGCACGATCATCGAGCTGGAGCGTGTGACGGAGCAGCCGGGAGACAGGCGCGTTGTCGCCACGCTGCTGAAAAACTCGAATGGCAAGAGCGAGGGAGAGAAGCACGCGTTGCAACAAATCGACACGGGTTTTTCAGAGATCGAGGATTTCGATTTCTCGCAGTGCATGGGCGGTGGTGGCGGCGCAGGCGGGCACAATGAGAAGATCACGGAGCAGCATCTTCACGAGCTTTTCGACAAGGGCCGCGTGCGGCTGGCGAAGGGCGAGGCGATGCGGCGGCTGATGACGCTGGCCGGGGCGAAAAACAAGGCGTGCTATGCGGCGCTGTCTGCCACGGGGCGCTTTGCGCACATGCTCAAGATCGAGGGGAAAGAGATCGGGCTGGACACGGAGCTGTGGCCGCCGGGGGAGGATGAGGCGTGATGGCGGGCGGGTTTGTGTCTTGCGGGCCAATCAGCGGTAAATGGCATGCGTGCCAATATCGACGCTGATGCAGTCGGAGCCGTCGAGGTAGAACACGGCCCGCAAGTCTCCCTCAATCCAGACGGAATGGATGGTGCGGCCAAATCGGGCGGAGAGGCTGTTGATCTTGTGCGTGCGCAGGCGCGGATCGAAGGGGTTCGCTTTGAAGATGGGCCAGACACGCAAAGCCGCTGCCTGCTGCTGTTCCGTGAGCTTTTGATACGAACGCCAGAACTGCGGCGTGGCGCGGCAGCGGTAGGCGATCACGCGGCCAGCGGCGGGGTGATGAAGTGGGCGTCCTCCATGTCGATCAATTCGCCGCGCATGGCCTCCTGCATGCCTTGAAGGAAGGAATCGGGAATCATCTCCTGTTCCAGCTCGTGAACGCGGACAAAGACCGCCTCGCGCTCTTGGGGCGGGAGGCTTTCGATTTCGGCGATTACCTGGGTGGCTGTCATGGGGGAAGATATGCCCTTGATGTCGCAGAGCAACGGGGATGTTTGCTGATGACGGGCGGCACAGGGCCGGGCGGGATTCCATCCAGTGGGAAACGCCGGGGAGGGAGAATGGAAAGAAGAACGCAGGCGGGGCAAAGGTGTATTCAAATAATCACTCTGATGAAATCGCGGCAGTCTGCGCAGGGAAGGCGAGGCGCGGGAGGGCTGAAAATGGTGTATTCGTAAATACATTTGATTAAATGAATACAATTGGTATTGTGGAACAATCCCAAGCGAATCACGCCATGAAGCCGATACCTGCCGCCATCCTTGTCCGCGTCTCCACCAACAAGCAGGAGACGAAGCGCCAGACTCACGAACTCCGCGCCGTGGCCGAATCGAAAGGCTGGCAGGTGGTGGAAGTGTGCGAGGAAACCGTTTCCGGCAGCGCGGATAGAGGCGAGCGCCCTGGACTCGCCCGGATCGAGGAGCTGGCACGGACAGGCAAAATCAAAAAAGTGCTGGTGCATGAGATTTCCCGCGTGGCACGGCGTCCGAGCGTGGCGCATGCCTTTGTGGAGACGCTGGAGCAGTGCGGCGTTTCGCTTTACTGGCACGCGCACAGCATCGAAACGCTGCTGGCGGGCGGGAAGCGCAATCCAGCGGCGGCGATCATGCTGGCCTTGCTGGCGGAGATGGCACGGGCGGAAAAAGAAACGCTCGTGGAGCGCATCAAGAGCGGGCTGGATGAGGCACGGCGTAAAGGCGTGAAGCTGGGCAGGCCGGAAGGAACCGGGCTGGATGACAAGGAACTGGTGGCGAAGCACGCGGATATTGTCCGCGCCTTGAAAGCCGGGCAGAGCGTGCGCAACGCGGCGAAGATCACCGGCAAAGGAGCGAGCACGGTGCAACGTGTGAAAGCCGCGCTGGCAGCGTGAGAAGCTGTTTTCTGAGCGGCGGGCGGAGGGATGGAAAGAATCCCGGCGCTCATGGCCGGGAAGATGTGAAGGGCGGCAATGGGCGGTGCGTGGAGGGCTGTAGTATCAAAAAGTGGCAACATCTGCGGCAACACAAAAAAGTAGGAACAGCAGCGGCGGCAATACGAGAGAGCAGCCAAGATCGAAGCGGCGCTATCACACCTGAAAAAAAGAGGCGTTGGTTTCTGTGGAGCAATGGAGGCGGGTAAATGAAAAGCGCGAGGCACGGCAGGCCATGAGCGAGGTGGCTGCGGAATGGGTTTTGAGGCCGGGAATTTTTCCCCATTGCCCGCGAGGATCACAGCGCGGGAAACGCGGCGGCGGCTTTCGTGAGCGATTCCTCGCCTACAGTGGTGTAGAGTTCGGAAATCTGCGCGGATTCGTGGCCGATGAACTCTTGCACGACGGCGGCAGGAATGCCCGCCTCTTTGAGCAGGGTAACAGCGCTGTGCCGCAGGCTGTGAAAGGAAAGCTGTTCGTTGTCGTGGCGTCCATCGCGGCCCTCGCCGGTGGTGACACGGTGAGCCTTCTTCATTCGCAGGCCAGCGAGCGCGAGCAGATCGGCGAACTGGTTCGAGAGCGTGCCGCTTTTGCCGTTCCTTTCGAGTAGTGCGCAGGCTCGCGGGTGCAGTGGCGCACAATCAGGCCGCGCATCGGGCGCGGGCAGGGTTTCGATGTGCGCGCGGAGTGGCGCGGTCATCGCGATGCGCAGTGCCGCGCCGGTCTTTTGCGTCACGAGCCGCACCTGGCTCTTGTCGAGATCGACATTCGCCCAAGTAAGCCGGGCCACGTCGCCGATTCGCTGGCCGGTGTAGAGGCCGAAAAGGATCATGGAGCGCCATTCATCATCGGCCACGGCCAGCACGGCGCGGATTTCATCGAGCGAGAACGGACGGCGGCGCTTCTTGTCCGCCTTCTTCTCACGGATCGTCTCCACAAACTCCGAAGGATCATCCACGACAAAGCCATCACGACGGGCGGCGCGGAAAAGCATCTTCACGACCTTGAGGTGATGATTCGTGGCCTTCGCGGAGAGCTTTTCGAGCATGGCATTCCGAAAGGAAACGATGTGCTCCTTTGCCACCATCGAAAGCTCATCATCCGCAAGCGCATCCAGATGAGCGAGAAACTTCGTGGCGCTGTTCAGGTAAAACGCCTGCGTGGATTTCGACGTGCCGCGCTTCTCACGAAGCCAGTTCGCCACGAAGGCGCGGACGGATGAGCTGGGCAGCGCCTCGCCGGTGATTTCGGCATGAAGGCGAGAGAGCACACGGCGTGCCTGCGTGGCCGTGCGGCGGGCTTTGGATGCGCCTTCGTATTCATCCGCGAGCTTCATTGCCGCTTTGCGCTCCGTGGTCTTTGTGGACGCATTGCGCCAGCGGCCATCGGGGCCGAGATAGCGGGCATACCAGAAGCGGCTCTTGGGATGTTTCCAAATGGAGGCCATGAGGTAAGACAAGAAGTAAGACAAGCGCCGACGATTTCAACAACATTGATGACTTATAAGTTATTGACTTTCAATGGTTATTGGTCTAGCGAAGTGGCCTCTGGGCGAACAGGGGTTCAACTCCCCTCGCCTCCACTTCATCGAATTTCGATGAAGTGAGTTTGAAAACGGACAGGCAGAGCAATGGCAATCAGCCTCGGACCGGGGAGGGGAGATGGTCGTGCTGCCTGGATGCCAGGCAACGCCAACCCATGATAGACATGAAAAACGCGAAAGCTCAAAAACAGATGTCTTCCAGGCAGCGCGAGGAGCTGCTCGAGATTTTGAAGGAACGTTTCGAGAGGCACATGGGCCGCCATCCAGGAGTCCGATGGTGCCAGGTGCTGACGAGGCTCAATTCCAGCCCGGCGAAGCTGTGGGCGCTCCAGGAGATGGAACGCAGCGGTGGCGAGCCGGATGTGGCCGGGCACGACGGGAAAACGGGGGAGTGCTTGTTTGTGGATTGTTCGCCTGAAACGCCGGCGGGCCGCGTCAGCGTGTGCTACGACCGCGAAGGCTGGGAGTCGCGGAAGGAGCACCGGCCGAAGACGACGGCGATGGACATGGCTGCGACGATGGGCGTGGAGTTGTTGACGGAGGATGAATATCTCGAGCTGCAGAAGCTGGGGGAGTTTGACAGAAAAACATCGAGTTGGGTGAAGACACCTGAGACGTTGCGGGAACTCGGCGGCGCGCTCTATGCTGAGCGCCGCTACGGCCGCGTCTTCGTGGGGCACAACGGCGCGCAGTCGTACTACGCGGCACGCGGCTTCCGCGGCGTGTTGAGGGTGTGAACCCTCAATTCAACCCGGCTTCAGCGAGGCGTTCCTTCAAGTCGCTGGCGAGGAGGGCTTGGAGCATGTCGGTGATGCGGCCTTCGATGAACTGGTCGAGGTTGTAGAGCGTCATCTCGATGCGGTGGTCGGTCACGCGGTTCTGCGGGTAGTTGTAGGTGCGGATTTTTTCCTCGCGCCCGCCGCCGCCAATGAGATTGCGGCGATGCGCGGAGTATTTGGCGGCCTCCTCCTGCTGTTTCTTCTCCAGGAGGCGTGAGCGCAGGATGTTGAGGGCTTTTTCCTTGTTCTTGATCTGGCTGCGGCCGTCCTGGCAGCGGACGATGGTGCCGGTGGGGATGTGGAGCACTTGCACGGCGGAGTCAGTGGTGTTCACGCCCTGGCCGCCGGCGCCGGAGGAGCGGCAGACTTCGATGCGGACTTCGTCAGATTTGATTTCGAGATCGACCTCCTCGGCCTCGGGCAGGACGGCGACAGTGGCGGCGGAGGTGTGGATGCGGCCCTGCGCCTCAGTGGCAGGCACGCGCTGCACGCGGTGGACGCCGCTCTCGTATTTCATGACGCGGTAAACGTCCTCGCCGCTGATCTTGGCGATGACTTCTTTGAAGCCGCCGACTTCGGAGGGGCTGGCGTCGAGCTGTTCGATCTTCCAGCCGCGGCCTTCGGCGAAGCGGGTGTACATGCGCAGGAGATCGGCGGCGAAGAGCGAAGCCTCATCACCGCCCGTGCCGGCGCGGATTTCGAGGATCACATCGCGGCCTTCGAGCGGGTCGGGCGGCAGGATGGACTCCTGGATGGCCTTTTCCAGATCGACGAGGCGCTCTTCGAGCACGGGAATCTCAGCGGCGGCCATTTCGGCGAGTTCCTTGTCGTCCTGTGACTTCGCCATGACGCGGTTCTCGGCCAGTTCAGTTTGTGTTTTTTCGAACGTGGCCCAATGGGTGAGCAGGTTTTGCAGCGCACGATGCTCACGCAGCATCTCGCCGGCACGTTTGGCGTCGTCGTAGAAATTCGGGCGGCCGATGATGTCCTCGAGATCGGCGAAGCGGGTGCGTTTGCCGGCGATGACGGCGGAGTAGTCCATGAAAGGCGGAGAGCTGGAAACGAAGCGGACAAAACAAAACGGTGCCCCGCACGAAGGCGTGGGCACCGTTCTGGCTAAAAGGAGGAAACTGGAAGCTAGGCGTTGGCGACCTCGGAAGGCTTCGGAGCCGTGCGGCGGGCGCGGGTGGAGCCGTAACGCTGGGCGAACTTGTCCACACGGCCGGCGGTGTCGATGAAGCGCTGCTCGCCGGTGAAATACGGATGGCAGGCGGAGCAGATGCCGATGCGGAGGTTCTGCACGGTGGAGATGGTGTTATAGACGGCGCCGCAGGTGCAGGTGATCGTCGTCTCGTGGGTTTTGGGATGGCCTTCGGCTTTCATGAGGTGGGGGTCACGTGACCGGGCGGGGCGCGGAATGCAGCTTCTGCCGGGGCGTGGGGCGCGAACGGTAGTGGCTTTCAGGAATGGGTCAAGGGCTAGTTCCACGATCTCACGAGCTTGCGGCGTCTTTGGGCGCGAGTGATTTTCCCGTGTCATCAAAAAACTCATTCGCAGACGTGGACGATTGCAAAAGCCTTCATAAGGTGCCGTTCCTGTCACTGCCATCAACAACTGGCATAAAAGCCCCCGAGTCGAACCATGTCCACAGCCACAGCTCCCGTTTCCGCGTCGTCTCCCGCCACTCAAACACTGCGTAACGCCGTCATCCGCCTCGCGGGCAACTCCCAGGACGGCATCCAGTCCATCGGCGGCTTCCTCGCCCGCCTCGCAGGCCGCACGCAGCATGATGTGATGACTTACATGACGATCCCGTCCACGATTTCGGGCGGGCCGTCGATCTTCCAGCTCCACCTCGGCTCCGGGCATGTCCTCACGGCGGGGGATGAGAGCGACGTGCTCGTCGCCTTCTACCAGCACAGCTACAACGACCACATCAGCGTCCTGCGCGAAGGCGGCATCTGCTTCTATGACAGCGGCGAGGTGAAGGAGGTGAAAAACGAACGCGGCGTCCATCACATCGGCATTCCGTTCACCGCCGCCACCATCGAGGCCATCGGTGGTTCGGCGAAGGATCGCGGCAAAAACATGTTTGTCCTCGGCCTCCTCTGCGCCGTCTATCAGCTCGATAAGGACAAGCTCTCCGGCATCATCGAGCGCCAGTTCGGCAAGAAGGATGAGAGCGTGCTGCGCACCGCCATGCTGGCTTTCGACGCCGGTTACGCCTACCCCATCGGCGACATGGGCACCTTCAACTTCGAAGAAGGCGAGCACACCGACGAGCATCGCATCAGCACCGACGGCAACACCATCATGTCCATGGGCCTCATCGCCGCCGGCGTGCGTTACGGTGCCGCCTATCCCATCACCCCATGGTCCGGCATCATGGAAACCCTGCGCAGCGAGCTGCCCAAATACGGCGGCATCTATGTCCAGGCCGAAGACGAACTGGCCGCCGTCTCCATGACCATCGGCGCGGCTTACGCGGGCCACCTCGCCATCACCGGCAGCTCCGGCCCAGGCTTGAGCCTCAAAATGGAGGCGCTCAGCTACGCCAGCATGGCGGAGATACCACTCATCGTCGTCAACGTCCAGCGCGGCGGCCCCTCCACCGGCCTGCCCACCAGCGTCGAGCAGTCCGACCTCATGCAGGCCATCTACGGCAGCCACGGCGACGCGCCGCGCATCGTCCTCGCCCCACAGGATGTGGAAGACTGCTTCTACATCGCCCTCGAAGCTGGCAGGCTCGCCCGCGAGTACTCCTGCCCCGTCATCATCCTCAGCGACCAGGCGCTCAGCAGCCGCATCGAGGCATTCACCGAGCCCGATCTCGACAAGCACTGGGTCGAGCCCACGCTCGACATCTCCGAACGCGACGCCGACTTCAAGCCCTACCCGCTCGACAAAATCACCCGCCACGCACCTCCGGGCACGAAACTCGCCGGCAAGTATCCGCACGTCTCCGGCCTTGAGCACGACGAGCACGGCCACCCTGCCGGCAGCCCGAAAATGCACACGCAGATGACCGCGAAGCGCCGCAACAAGCTCATTGATCTGAGCAAAAAGCTGCCTCTGCCCGAAATCTATGGCGACAAGGAGGGCGACGTCCTCCTCATCGGCTGGGGCAGCACCTACGGCCCCATCAAAGAAGCCGTCAACCGCCTCCGCAGCGAAGGCCACAAGATCGGCGCCGCCCACATCCGCCACATCCATCCGATGCCCGCCGGACTCGACCGTTTGTGGGCGAAGTTCAAGAACGTCGTCGTCGTCGAAATGAACGACTACGGCGTCTATGGCCACGGCCAGCTCGCCATGATGATCCGCGCCGCCTACGCCGACCCGAAAATCCAGTCCCTCTGCAAGACCGACGGCCTCGCCTACCGCATCCGCGAGATCGTCACCGGCGTCGAGAAAGTCATGACCGCCCAGTGATCCGCCTCGTCACCCGCAATCCTTCACCTTCCTTCCATCATGTCCTCCGCCACCATCGAAGCTCCGGCCTCCGCTCCAGCCGTCCCCGCCGCCGATAAGCTCACGAAAAAAATCCTCACCGCCGACCACCCCACCTGGTGCCCCGGCTGCGGCGACTTCGCCGTGCTCGCCGCCTTCTACAAGGTGCTCGAAAAACTCCAGTACACCCACGAGAAGATCGTCTGCGTCGCCGGCATCGGCTGCTCCAGCCGCTTCCCCTACTTCATGAACACGCACGGCATCCATTTCATCCATGGCCGCGCGCTTCCGCTCGCCACCGGCATCTCCCTCAGCCGTCCAGACGTCCACGTCTTCGTCTTCGGCGGTGACGGCGACGGCTTCTCCATCGGCGGCAACCACCTCAACCACGCCGCGCGCAAAAACGTGAAGCTCACCTACGTCATCATGGACAACTACGTCTATGGCCTCACCAAGAAGCAGACCAGCCCCACCAGCCCCCAAGGCTTCAAGTCCAAGACCGACCCCACCGGCGCCATCGACCGCCCCATCAACCCCATGAAGCAGCTCCTCGCCAGCGGTGCCACCTTCATCGCCCGCACCCACGCCGCCCAGGTCAAACACATGGTCGATACCTTTGAGCGCGCCATCCTGCACGACGGCTTCAGCGTCGTCGAATGCCTCAGCGAATGCGTCATGTTCTACGAAGGCAGCTTTGACGACAGCACCCCGCGCAAAGGCGGCACCTACGACATCATCGACGAAACCCAGCACGACGTGAAAGACGACGTCGCCGCCTACCAGCTCGCCAACCTGCCCTCTCCCGGCAAATTCGGCGTCTTCTACGAGACCCGGCAGCCCACCAAGAACGCCCTGGAGCAGAAGTGGATCGACGCCACCCAGTCCAAGCTCACCGGCATGAGCGGCAAGGATGTGCTGCGCAAGCGGCTCGAGATCATGCGCTGATTGTTATGGAGTGGCGACGAATCGTCGCCTGCCCGCCAACAAATCAGTGGAATGCCGACGAATCGTCGGCTCTCCATGCGTATGCACGTCCACACCCTCGATCTGCATTTCCTCGGAAAGCCCGGCCTCATCGCCGCCTATCTCGTCGAAAGCGGCGGGGAATACGCGCTGATCGAGACCGGCCCCGGATCGACGCTGGAGACGCTGCGCACGGCCATCCGTGACGCGGGGGTGGATGAGTCGGTCATCAAAAAGATCTTCGTCACGCACATCCACCTCGACCACTCCGGCGTGGCGGGCTGGTGGGCGCAGATCGGTGCCACCATCCACTGCCACCCGAACGCGGCGCGGCATTTGATCGACCCCTCCAAGCTCATCGAGAGCGCCCGGCTCGTCTATGGCAGCCAGATGGACGCGCTGTGGGGCGCGGTGCTGCCTGCGCCTGCGGGCTTGGTCATCCCTTTGCAAGACGGGGAACGTGTGAAGCTCGGAGAGGTGGAGATCACCGCGTGGGACACCCCTGGGCATGCGCGGCATCACCACGCGTTCGTCATCGGGGATGTGTGCTTCACCGGAGATGTGGCAGGCATGCGCCTGGAGCATAGCGGCTACCTCTCCGTCACCGCCGCGCCGCCGCAGTTTGACCCCGTGGCTTATGTGAAGTCCGTGGAGCGGCTGAGCGCGGGGGATTTCAAAGCGCTCTACCTCACGCACTTCGGCGTGGTGGAGGACGTGGCGTGGCATCTCACGCATTACCGCCAGCGTGTGATGGAGGTGCATGCGCGGGTGGCGGCAGACTTTGCCGCAGGCACCAGTGCGGCAGAAAACCGCCAGCGCTATGCGCAGGACGAGCATGAGGCCGCGATGCGTGCCGGGGTGGGGGAGGAGCTCTGGCAACGCTGTGAGCAGACCAACATCACCTCAATGTGCGCAGACGGCGTGCGATGGTACTGCGAGAGAGGCAGATGAGCGCCACGCAGGCCGGGATGAGCAGCCAGGCGGGCCATTTCACCGGCCCTGGTGCTGTCACCATCTTCTTCTCAGCCTCCTGCACGAAGGGATCCTCCGCGAAGCCCGTGTCATAAGTGTACTCCGGCTGCTGCGCGGTGAAGGGCACCTCCATCACGCTCTCATCCTGCTCATAGAGGCCGCGGATGGTCTGCATGGGCCCGGTCTGCACGAAGATGCTGAACTCCACGCGGAAATCCTCCAGCAAGCGGCCCGTCACCGGCACGGTGAAGGTCACGTCCACATTGCGCGCGGCGTATTCGGGCTCCGTCATCGGCGGCGTGGCTGCCGCCTCCGGCCAGAGGAAGTCAAACTTCACCTGCGTGCCCCACGACGCCTTCTGCTGGTTGATCTCCAGCAGGATGTGGGTGTGCAGATACTCCGTGATGAGCGGACGCGCCGCGTCGAGCTCCGCCATGCTCAATTTGCCGTCGGCATCTGCATCCATGCGCACAAATTTGCTCAGCGTGAGGAGATTGAAGGTGAAGCGTGCCTCCAGATTGTGCGGCGCGGGGCGCATGCGCACCTCGCTCTGGTCGGCAGGATGCGCGTGCGCCTCGCGGCGGAGCAGCACCGCCGCGACGAGGACGCAGAGGTGGAGGAGCAGGACGCGCGGAGAGGGCAGGGGAGGCATGGCGGTGGGCGCGTGGGCGGCGGTCATGGTGGCAGACGTGTTTCTGGATGGGAAGATGATTGTTTTGCCGGAGGGGACATGCTTCATTTTCGTGATGACAGCCTCCCGCACCCACCACGTCAGCATTTTCGGCCTCGGTTACGTCGGGGCGGTCACGGCGGGTTGCCTCGCGGAGCTGGGGCATCACATCACCGGCGCGGATGTGCAGCAGGCGAAGGTGGATGCGTTCACAGTGGGCGTGTCGCCGATCATCGAGCCCGGGCTTGAGTCACTGCTGCAAGGCGCGAAGCGTGCAGGCAGGCTGGAGGCCACCACGGATGGCGCGGAGGCTGTGCAAAGGACGCAGGTGAGCATCATCTGCGTGGGCACGCCGTCGCAGGCGGCGGGCAGGCTCAACCTGGACTTCGTGCGCAAGGTCTGCGCGCAGATCGCCGCTGCCATCCGGGAGAAGGACCAGCCGCACACGATCCTGTTTCGCAGCACGATGCTGCCGGGCAGCACGCGGGGGGTGGTGGGTGAGTTCTTCGCTGATCTCGTCGCGGCAGGGCGGGTGCATGTCTATTACTGCCCGGAGTTTTTGCGTGAAGGCACCGCCGTGCGTGATTTCCGTGATCCCTCCCTCTGCGTCGTCGGCACGCATGATGGGAACGCGCCTGCCACGACGGAGGCGCTGGACCTGCTCGGCGCGGAGGCGCAGATCCTCGCGTGGGAGGGGGCGGAGATGGTCAAATACGCCTGCAACTACTTCCACGCGCTCAAAGTGGGCTTTGCCAACGAGATCGGTCGCATGGCGAAGCATCTCGGCGTCGATGGCGCGCGCGTGATGGACGTGGTGTGCCGTGACGAGCGGCTGAACATCTCCCGCTACTACCTGCGACCGGGCAATCCCTTCGGCGGCTCGTGCCTGCCAAAGGATGTGAACGCGCTCAGCGGCCTGGCCCGCATCGAAGGCGTGAATTTGCCGCTGCTGGATCATGTGATGGACTCCAACCACGCGCATCTTGAGAGCCTGCTCAATCTGATCACCGCGAAGGACGTGCGCCGCGTCGGGCTGTTGGGGCTCGCGTTCAAGGCGGACACGGACGACATGCGCGGCAGTGCGCTGGTGACGGTGGCAGAGACGCTGCTGGGGCGCGGCTACGAGGTGCGCATTTACGATCCCTCCATCAACCTCACGCGGCTCATCGGTGCCAACGAGGCAGAGATCCAGCGGCGCATGCCGCACCTGGCGCAGTTGCTCAGCGAGTCCGCCGAGGAGGTCGTGCGCGGGAGTGAAGTGATCGTGGCGTCGCAGCGGTGCATGGAGGTGGAGTCGCTGAGGGAGGTGGCGACCGCGGGGAAGCAGGTCATTGATGTGAATGGCTGGCCGGAGCTCAAGACGCTGCCGTGGCACTACGAAGGCGTGTGCTGGTGAGGAGGCGGGCGTTCAAGGAGCGCCTTGCGTGCGGCGTGTGTCTCGACATCATCCGCCCACCGCTATGCCGACCCCTTACCACATCGTCCCCACCGCCGCCCACAACGAACTCGTCCGCGCCGCCTACCAGAAGCGCGGTTACACGCAGGCGGAGGCTGAGGACGCGGCGCGTTTTTGCGAGATGGCCTCCGCGCACGGCATCCGCACGCACAACGCCATCAAGGCGCTGCACTTGGACCATCTCTTTGGCAGCGCCACCGGGGGCTGCAAGCCCGGTGCGGAGATCGAGGTGATCAAGAAGCCCTTCGCCGCGAGCGAGGCGTGGGACGGCAAATTGAAGCTGGGCCAAAGCGTGGCCTTCCGCGCCATGGAACGCTGCATGGAGCTGGCGGACAAATACGGCATCGGCCAGGTCAGCGTGGATAACGCCTTCCATTACCTCTGGGGCGGCGGCTATGTGATGGACGCGGCGAAGAAAGGCTACATCGCCTACACGAACTGCACCTCCACGCTCGGCGAGGTGGTGCCCTTCGGCGGCAAATTCCCCGTGCTGGGCACCAATCCGCATTCCTGGGGCCTGCCGACGCAGGAGGCCTGCGGCTTCCCCATTGTGATCGACTGGGCCACATCCACCGTGGCGATGGGCCGCGTGCAGCAGCTCAAGCGCGAAGGTAAGCCGCTGCCTCCCGGCGCGGCGGTGGATAAAGAAGGCAATGCGACGACCGATGCGAACGAGGCGGCGTGGCTGCTGCCCTTTGGCGCACACAAAGGCTACGGCCTCTCACTGCTTATCGAAGTGATGGGCGGCATGATCGGCGGCGGGCTGCCCACGCTGCGCGGCGGCGGTGCGCATCCCGACATCAAAGCGAAGCCATTCCCTGCGGGTGAGAAGCGCACCAGCAGCTTCTACTTCCAAGTCATCCATCCCGACGCCATCAGCAGCGGCCTGTTTTCCAATGGCCGGAACTTTGCGCAGAACATGAAGGCGGTGATCGACGACATCCTGGGCCACGGTAACGAGAAGTGCATGCTCCCCGGCCAGCCGGAGGCGCAAAACGCCGCGCACACCGCGCAAGCGGGCGGGCTGCTCTTCAGCGCCGCCGAAGTGGAGGCGCTCAACGAGATCGCCGATGAAGTCGGTGCGCCGCGTTTCGAGCTGGCGTCTCTAAAGACCTACGAGGTGCCGTGAGGATGCGCGCGGCGGTCAGAGCGCCGCGCGATACAGCGCCACGAAGTCATCCACGGCCGCCGGTCGCGGGTTGAACTGCGCGGTCCACTGTCTGGCGGCCATGGCGGCGAGATCGCCGAGGTGTTCCTCCTTCACGCCATGCTCGGCGATGTGGCGCGGCATCTGCGCCTCCCATAGCAATTCAGAGACGCGGTCGGCGAGGTCGCCGTCGAAGTAGCTCTCGTAGATGGCGGCGATCTCCGGCATCTGTGAATTGAAGCGGATGGCGTGCGGCAGCATGACGCCGACGGCCTCGCCATGCACGACGTTGAATTTCGCCGTGAGCGGATTGGCGCAGGAGTGGGCGACGCCGAGCATGCTGTTTTCAATGGCGATCCCCGAGCAGGCGGCGCCGAGGAGCATCATGCCGCGGGCGTCGAGGTCCTTCGGGTCGCGCAGGACGCGGCTGAAGCCGGAGTGGCAGAGGCGGAACGCCTCACGGGAGTAGAGGGAGGAGAGCGCGCTGCGTTTCTTCGTCACGGCGGTTTCGAGCGCGTGGGAGAGGGCGTCGATGCCGGTGCAGACGGTGACGCGTTGCGGCTGGGAGAGGGAGAGCTCGGGATCAAGGATGGCGGCCTTCGCCGCGGCCTTGGGATCTCCGCAGGCCATCTTCACATGCGTCTCAGGATCGGAGATGAGCGCGAAGCTCTGGCATTCGCTGCCGGTGCCCGCCGTGGTGGGGATGGCGATGAGGGGCAGCATGGGCTTGGTGGCCTTGCCGACGCCCCAGTAGTCCTGCATGCGGCCGCCGTTGGTGAGGATGAAGTTGCAGCCCTTCGCGGTGTCCATGCTGCTGCCGCCGCCGAGGCCGATGATGAGATCGGCCTGGAATTCCCGGGCCACCGCGACGCAGGCATCCACGTCCTCGGTGCTGGGGTTTTCGCGCACTTCGCCGAACACGCGCGCCTGGAGGCCCGCCTCGGCCAGGAAGCTGAGGGCGCGCACGACATGGCCGGTTTTCACAATGCCGGGGTCGCTGACCACCAGCGCCCGCGTGCCGAGCTCGCGCGCAAGTTCGCCGGCACGGGCCAGCGTGCCGTTGCCGTAAACAAGCCGCGTGCGTGGCTGATGATCAAAGGGGAGAGGGGACATGCGTGGGAGCTGCGGTTGCGTCACGCGCAGTCGATGGAGCGGCGCTTGTAGAGGAACTCGAACATGTTGCCCTCGTGCGGCTGGTCCCAACTGATCTTCATCGTGCTGAGCGGCCCGATGTTCAGGCGGTCGATGTCGCCGCATTCGAGCAGCTCGTTGATGAAGGCTTCATCCTGCGTGATGGCGGTGACGATGAGGGAATAGCCGATGCGGCCGAGCACCTCGGACTGCGGCATCTCCAGGACGCTGGCGTAGGGGCAGAGGAACTCGCGGTTGGCCAGCGGGTGCTTGTTGTCGGAGCACCAGATGATCGTCGGGCGCAGGAAGGTGCCGCCTTCGAACTCGACCTTGCGCGGGCCGTCGCGGAACGGCGCGGTGACATCCTCAGCACCGGGTGTCTGGAGGTCGCTGTCGATGACGCTGTCGATGTAGTCGGCCATTTTCACGTTCGCGAAGCCGGAGAGGCGCGCGTTTTCGTCGTCGGCGGTCGTGGGTTTCACCGGGCCGAGACGCTCGGCGATGGCGGTGGCGATTTCCTTGCCATACTTCGGCACGATGACGGCGGAGGCGTTGATGCACGAACGACCGCCGTTGTCGCTGATGGAACTGACGATGACATCGAGATAGTCCTTCCAGTTCTCGATTTTGTCCTCGCCGATGATGATCTTGCTCCAGCCGGGGCCGTGGACCTGTACGGCGGGGTTGTTTTCATACATCTTCGCGATGTTCACGTCGCCGAAGACGAGGTTGCGGCCGCTGAGCTTGACGACTTCGCCGCTGCCTTCGTGGTCGGTGGGGTAGAAGCCAAACGCCTCCGCTGGCGCGCCTGCGGCGATGAATGCCTGGATCAGACGATATGGCGTCCACGGCTCCTCGCGGCCAGGCTTGATGACGACGGGGATTTTCAACGCGATGGTCGGCAGCCAGAGCGAATTGACCGCCGGCGAGTTGCTCGGCATGACGAGGCCGAGGGATTTCGTGGTGGGGAAATACGCCACCGGGCAGCCGGCCTGCGTGCCGAAGCCGCGGTCGATGACATCCAGGTCGAGTCCGCGGCTGAGGCCGTTGAGGATCATCTTCATGTTGGTCATGGCGAAGTGAATCTTCGTCATGTTGCGCCTCACCATCACATGCGGCAGGCCGCTGGTGCGGGACAGCGTGGCGATGTATTCCTGCGGCGGCTGCGTGTGTCCTTTGTCACCGAGCGGCAGTGTGCCGTTGAGGAAAAGGTCGCCCGCCTTCGCGGTGATGTCGATGAGCTGCTGGACGGTGAATTTTTTCAGCGCGGCGCGTGCCTCGCCGATTTTCGCCAGATCCTTGCGCACGATGCCGGCGCCCACCTGGCTGACCTCGGCGCAGACTTCGCCCGTCTTGTGGTCTTTGACCTGGACCTTGTCGAGCGACTCGTAAGGGCGGCCTTTGCGCAGGGCGGGAAGATGCGGGACGGACATTGCGGATTGATTTTTTGTGAAGGCGTGAGGTTTACGAGCGCGGAACTCGCGGGGCAACGAGAAAACTGGCGCGCCGGGGCCGGTCTTTCAGGCGCTTCTGCTCACGCTTGCGGCGGAGGACGCAGGGGCGGCGGAATCATCTCCAGAAGGGCGGGGGAGAGGTTCGAGTACGACGGATAATCAGGATGCGGGACGCCATGCTCGCCGACGGGACGGTAGCGCCAGTGCTTGTACATCCACAGCCAGCATTCAGGATGCTCGCGGATGGCCTTTTCAAAGTGATCCCACACCCGTTGCGTGAGCTGCTGGGTGTCCGCGTCGGCGGCGGGCTTGAGGGCCTCGAAGATGCTCACCTCGTAGCCGCCGTCATCCAGCGGACGGCAGACGCCGGTCATGATGGAAAGGCCGAGCCGCTTCGCGAGTTCGACATGCAGCGTGGGCACGCTGGTCCAGAGGCCGAAGCATTGGATCGCCGTGGCCGCGCGTCCGGGCGCGATGTTCAAATCGGTGAGCAGCCCCGCGTGCCCCTGGCGCTTGAGTGTCTTCATCAGCTTCAGCATCGCGTTCTCCTGCGGGATGATGTCGTGGCCCGACTGCGACCGCAGTCGTGTGAACGTGCGCGTGATGGCCTGATTTTTGAAGTCCTGGGCCACGACGGTGAATTTGAAGCCGCGGAAGCCCCAGACCATGCTCACGAGTTCGAAGTTTCCGAAGTGCGGTGTCACCCACACCGCGCCGGATTCATGCGCCTGCGCCTCATCCTCCGGTTTCGGCAGGTGGATGGTGAAGAACTGCTGCCAGGTGTCTTTTGTGAGCCGCGCTGACCAGAACAAGTCGAGGAAGGTGCGTGTGAAAACCTGATACGACTTCCGGGCGATGCGCCGGCGCTGCTCCGGCGTGTATAGATCACCGAAGGCGCAGCGCAGGTTCTCCAGCGCCGTGGCGCGGCCGCGCTTGTCCGCCAGGTAGGCGAGCGTGCCGATGCCGCGTGAGAGCGCCAGGATGAAACCTCGCGGCAGCCTGGGCAGAATCCATGCGGCGGATTCGATCAGGGCGGTTTCAAAGAAATAACGGAGCTTCTTCACGTGGCGTTTGGTGTTTGCGGAAAACGAGTTACGATGGCGCATGCCAATGTCCAATCTCAACAACATTCTCAAGCGGCTCCTCAAGCAGCCGACGGCGCCGTTTCATGAATATCACGTCCGCGCGGAGATCGAGGCGCTTCTGAAAAAATGCCCGCATGTGAAGTTGAAGCGCGACAGGTTCGGCAACCTGCTGGCCACCTACAAGAACGGCAAGGCCAAGAGCAAGCCCACCTGGGTGCTCGCCGCGCACATGGACCATCCGGGCTTCGTCAAACCGGCTGGCAGCACGAAGCGTGACGAGTGGGAGTTCCTCGGCGGCGTGCCGCAGGAGTGTGTCGAGGCGGGCGTGAAGCGCGGCCTGCGCAAGGCGAAGGGCCGGATCGCCACATGGGATTTCCCCGTGAAGGTCACCAACAGCCGCATCGAGGCCACGGCTTGTGATGATTTGATCGGCTGCGCGGCCATCGTGATGACCTTCCTCGAACTCGCCCGTCTCAACATCCAGACCACCGTGCATGCGGCTTTCACGCGTGCGGAGGAGGTCGGCTGGCTCGGCGCGTGGCAGCTCGCGCAGAAGTGGCCGTTTGGGAAGGACAGCGTGTTTCTCTCGCTGGAAACCAGCCGCCCGGTGAATGGTGCCGTCATGGGTGGCGGGCCGGTGATCCGTGTGGGCGACCGCGTTTCCATCTTTGACAGCGAGGCGGTGGCCGTTTTGATGACCACCGCGAAGGAGCAGGGCATCCGCGTGCAGCGCTGCCTGCTCGACGCGGGCGCGTGCGAGGCCACCGCCGTGCAAGCTGCGGGCATCCGCAGCGCGGGCATCTCCATCTCACTGGGAAACTACCACAATCTCAACGACGCCCGCCAGATCGCCCCGGAATACGTCATGATGGATGACTTGAAGTCGCTCATCGCCCTGATGAAAGCTCTCGTCGCCACCAAGCACGACGGCATCGGCGAGCGCACCATCCGCGAACGCGTGGAAATGCGCATGGCCGAGCACGAGGCGCACTTCAAGGCGGGGTCGAAGCTGTTCAAATAGAGTTCCAGGTTTCAGGTTCAAAGTTTACAAGTTCTCCAACGGCGGAACTTGAAACGCGAAATTTTGAACTTGGAACTTCCCGCCTGCTCGCCTTCTTCCGCGCCCCGTTATGTCCAGCGAGCAGCGCAAAGCCTTCCCCTTTTCCGAGTTTGAACCGAAGTGGCAGGGCGAGTGGGAGGCCTCCAAGGCCTACCGCACGCCCAACCCCGGTGATGCCGACTTCGATGCCTCGAAGCCGAAGTACTTCGTGCTCGACATGTTCCCCTATCCCAGCGGCAACGGCCTCCACGTCGGCCATCCG
>JAEUHJ010000102.1 GCA_016795375.1 Verrucomicrobiaceae bacterium | reverse complement strand
AGTGCCACGCACGGCTGGTTTTGAGATCCAGCTCGTGCAGCTTGCGGAAGCTCACCGCCTCGCTGCTGCGTTTGTCCTCGTAGGTGCGCAGCCACTGGTATTTGCTGCCTTTGAGCGTCTCGTCACCTTTGCTCAGCAGCCTCTTGTGCTCGTCTTTGCGCACGCGGTCCACCGCGGCGTTGAGGTGGGCGCTGATGTGGTAGCGGTCATGCACGATGTCGGCATCAGGCAGCACCTGCCGCGCGGCCTTCAGATACGCGTCCCACATGTCCATGGCCACGGCTTTGATCTGTCCACGATGCGCTTGGGGTATTTGCTCCAGCAGCGTGACGGCGTCCTCGTGTTTGCGTCCGTGCACCACTTCGATCACACGGGCGGCTCCTTCGCTCAGGTCGTTGAGCGTGGTGATGTAGTCATGGCCGCTGCCGAAGCTCTTTTCGTCCATCCCGGCGTGCTCAAAGCCCTCCAGGCTGCGTTTCTGCAGCCCGCGCTGCACGGCCCGCTCCATGAGCCGCTGCGCACCTTCCCAGCCGATGCGCAGCAAATCGCACGCCTCGCTGGTGCTCGCCGCGCTTTGCAGCACGGCGACGCCGAACGCCTCGAACATCCAGGTGAAGGGCGAGTGCTTGCCTGCCCAGGGCACCTCAATGGTTTTGACGCCGCATTGCTCGCACTGGCAGCGTGGCACGCGCGCTCGCAACTCGGTGGCGAACTGCATGGTGTCGAGGTGCCGCCACTTCCTCTCCGGGGCGTGATCGAAGATGCTGCAACGGCTCTGACATCCAGGACAAATGACCGCCGAGCTGCCCGTGTGCCTCAGCCTGACACGCACCGCTCGCTCCTCAAGGCTGAGGTTTACCTCCTGAACCTCCCAATCTTTGTTGAGTCCGACGAGTAGATGAAAGTGATGTTGCAGGCTGTGATCGGCGGGCATTCAGCCTCTTACTCCATCTTCAGCACCCATCAAAACCCGCGAAGAACCATTTTTTTGTGCCCTCTACTTCACACCCCCGCTCCACCCTCTTCTCGCGCTTCTTCCGCCCCCTGACTCACGCTCTGGATCAGCCCCATGCCTCCCGTCGTGACTGCCCGCAACTGCCGGATGCCGATTGGCTGCCCATCGGCATCCTGCGCCCACTCGCTCGCATTTTTTCGAGACCCTCAAAAGCAAGCGCCGCCTGGCCCTGTGCTCGCAGGTCAACTCCCAGCTCGTCAAAAACATGCGCTCTGAAGTCAGTGATCCTCTCTGGCGCATTTGCCCCGCACTCGATGACTTTGATCTCTATGCCGCTGACGGTCACTATCACCGCAGTGCCGCGCATGATCAGAGCCGGGACCGCGCGGGCGGCAAGCTGCCCTCCGGCCACTTCATGCGCCTGAGCTTGCGCACGCACGCCATGGAGCACCTCTACGCGGCGGACACCTCCCAGGGCAACAAACGCGAACATGACATGCACGCGCTCAAAGCTCTCAGCATCGCGCAACTGCGAGGCGGTGCTGCCAAAGGACGCAAGGTGCTCTACGTCTATGACCGGGCGGGCATCGACTTCAGGCAGTGGTTCAACTGGAAGCACGCTGGAGGCATTTACTTCATCAGCCGCAGTTCCTCTGCCTGGCGCACAACCTGATGGTGCTCATGGAGGCGGAGCTGGAGCGGGAACACGGCATCCGCAACGAAGCGGAGATCAAGCGACGCAGTGGACGGCTGGCAGCCGGCCAGGCGGTGCTCAAGAAGGCAGGGCAGCAGATGCCGAAGCTCGCGCTGATGGTGCGGAGACTCACGCAGCGCAGTTTGAAGTTCATCCGCTGGCTGCGATACCATCTCTTCGCACCGACTTGCTACGAGCAAGCCCTGGCCCTCCTGCGTGCTGAGTATGCCGAATTATGAAGACGATTTTTGGACACCCATGGCACACATCCTTGTTCATCAAAGCGCTGCCAATCCAAAGGGCGGGGCGGCGGCGCAGGCGATGGGCAAAACACGCGGCGGACGCAACACCAAGCTCATGGCGTTGACCGACCGGCATGGCTGCCTGATGAGCTTCCTGCTGGTCGAAGGTCAGGCATATGAAGGCAGGCATGTGCGCAGGTTGCTTCCCAAGGGACGCAAATGGAAGGTGGTCGGCGACAAGGGCTTCGACAGCGACAAGCTGCGCAGGGAACTCGAAGGACTCGGCCACACCACCTGTTTCCCTGGCAAAAAGAACCGCAAGCGGAAGGTGAACTACAGCAGGAAGCTCTACCGCCAGAGATATCGCGTGGAGAATTTCTTCTGCCGCATCAAGCGCTGGGCCTGCCTGTGCCTGCGTAGAGAAAAGATCTTCCTGCACTTCTCATCACTTCTCGCCTTCGCCGCCGTTATCGACTGGATGCAGCCAAGAGTGAGGTTTTAAAACACTGCCTAGGGAGGTGAGATTTCCAGAGGTGCCCTCATCACGGCATGAGTGGAAAAAAACAGCGACACATCGCGTCCGAGGCGTTTTCTTGCGGGACATGCGACTGAGATTACTGCCGCCGATTCTGTTGTTCATCACCGTAACGTTGTGCGCGCAAAACAGCGTGCCGCCGCCGGCGCGTGAGTTGCGCGGGTCGTGGATCGCGACGGTGCGGAACATCAACTGGCCGAGTGAGCCGGGATTGCCGGTGGCGAGGCAGAAGGAGCAGTTGCTCACGCTGATCGATTCGGCGGCGAAGCTGGGATTGAACGCGCTGATTTTCCAAGTGAGGCCGGCAGGTGACGCGGTGTATGCGTCGAAGCTGGAGCCGTGGTCGCCGTTTCTGACGGGCGAGATGGGAGTGGCGCCGTCGCCGTTGTGGGATCCGCTGGAGTTCGCGGTGACGGAGGCGCACAAGCGCGGGATGGAGCTGCACGCGTGGTTCAACCCCTACCGGGCGCTCGCGGGTGAAAAGCATGCGCCGAGCGCGGATCACATCCGTCGCAGGCATCCAGAGTGGACGATGAAATACAACATCGACTGGTGGATGGACCCCGGCGTGCCGGAGGTGCGCGCGCAGGCCATCGCGGTGATGCTGGATGTGACGCGGCGTTACGACGTGGATGGCATTCACATCGACGATTACTTTTATCCGTATCCGATCATGGGGAAGGACAAGAAGAAGATCGAGTTTCCCGACGGCGAGACCTATGCGCGCTATCAGGCCGCGGGCGGCGCACTGGAGCTGACGGCATGGCGGCGGCAGAACGTGGATGAGACCGTGCGTGTTCTTTACGAGGGCATCAAGTCAGAGAAACGACATGTGAAGTTCGGCATCAGCCCGTTTGGATTGTGGCGGCCGAATCATCCAGAAGGCACTGGTGGCGGACTCGATCCATACGAGGATCTCGGTGCGGATTCGAAGAAGTGGCTGCAAAGCGGCTGGGTGGATTATTTCACACCGCAGCTCTACTGGACGATTGACCGGCCGAAGCTCGGTTTCATCACCTACTACGACTGGTGGCTGGAGCAGAACACGCAAGGCCGTCACATCTGGCCGGGCATGAACACGTCGAAGATCGGCGATGATCGCAACGCGGGCGAGATTCTGCGCGAGATGAGCGTGTTGCGTGAACGTGGACTCAAAATGACGCCGGGGCACTTCCACTGGAACTTCGGCGCGTTGCACAAGGACCTCGGCAAGATCGGCACCTACACGAAGGAGCGTGCCTACACGACGCATGCGATTCCGCCCGCATCGCCGTGGTTGAGTCAATCGACGTTGCCAGCGCCGGTTGTCGGCAAGATCGTGCCGGGAGGCAAGCTGACCGTCGCATGGCAGCACAGCGATGTGCGCTGGATGGTCGCCACGCGCTGGTGGGTGATGCAGGCGTTGATCAAAGGCAAGTGGATCACCGTGGAGACTTATTTCAAAGACCAGCTCAGCGACGAATGGCCCGAGAATGCCACGGCGGTGGCGATTCGCGCCGCAGGATTTGGTTGGGAGGTCGGTGAAGCGGGCGTGGTGGTGAAATAGACGTCACGCGACATCGCGGCGCATGAAAGGAATGGGCCGGTTCTACTTGGGAAAGCAGTCTTAACACGGGTTTGACTGATGAGATGCGGTCGAAGTCATTCTTCCATTCGCCCCTCCAGACAGTGAGGAACCCTTTCATCCCGGCTCCAGGCGTGCGCGAGGGTTGAAGCCGCGTCCGACATGGCAGTTGTCTCATATGCAAAGCGGCGCATGTTGCTCACATGAAGTCGAACCCTGCCAGGCAACGATTGTCTGCAAAGACCATTGTCGGCCTGTGCTGCTTGGGGGTATTCGCAATCGTCGTCGTGCCTGGACTGATTCTCGTGTGGCGGATTCACCAGAATGCGCCGCAATTCATTTCCTCCAATGGTTCGACAAGTGACTTCGAATTTGCAGGCTACAAATTCGCCAGTCATGAAGTGAAATTTCGCAGCAAGACGACGGGAAGCGTTTTGTCCGTCCCGCTGAGAGACCTCTGGGAGGGCAAGGCAACGGTCAGGGTGGACAATGGGGATGTTTCAGTATCGAGCAGTCGTGAGACTAGTTCTCTGCCCTCATGGTTGCCTGCCTATCCAAACAGCGTGATGATTCCTCGCAACATGGATGTCAAAATGCGGGAGGCCGTTGGTAGCACCGTGATGTTTGCCACAAAGGATCCTGTGGCCAAGGTGGTGCGTTTTTATGAGACCAAACTCTATGAAGCCGAGTTTGGGACTCAGGTGATCCACGCTGGCGTCCACGACGAGATAACCAAGGTCACCGGCATCAAAGGAGAAGCCAAGTACATCGTCACATTGAACATTTACCTGAGCGGTGACCAAACCGTGGTGATGGCTGGCTTTTTGGAGCGGAAGCCCTGAAGATTGTCGCTCACAATTGGTGTGACATGTCTGTTGTTATCCTGACCGCAGCTCACATGTTGTTTCCATGAGACCGAGGACGTTTGAAATCCGTGGGCTGCCCGCCGTGCTGATGCTGGGCGTCCTGGCGGTCGTGGCTGTCGGGATCGTCGCGTTGCTGCTCATGATGGGCGCGGCGGTGGCCGTGGCGGGGCTGGGGATTTCGGCCGTGGCAGGTTTGTATTACGCGGTGCGGCGAAAACTGACGCAAGGCACGACCTCGTCGGATTGGAAAGCCGATCATCAACCGGCAGAATCATCAACATCCCTCGAAGTGCGCGAGATTGAGGTGGAAGTGCTGCCGCAGACGAAGCGCTGAATTCGACTCATCAGCTTTTGATTCTTTGAACCGCTGATTTGACGCTGATGCCAGACATCTGCCATCAGCGTCATGTCAGCGGTTTATACCCGGCTGCGCCGCATTCACGCGCAATACTCGTGAAAGAGGCCGCCCATCATGCAGCCGAGTTGATTGCCGGGAGCGAAGTGGCCGCGCGTGTAGAGGACGATCGCGTAGGGCGTGCCGCGATGGTAGAAGAAGAGGGATTCGTGATCCCATTCGCCGTAGTTGCCGGTCTTGCCGCCGATGTAGGTGATGGTGGCGGGCATGACCCAGCGGCCGAGGCCGTATTGATCGCGCCGCATGGCCTGAAGCAGCAGCTCGCAGCCGTGATCGAGGCGGTAGTTCACGCAGCGCTCGTAAAACTCGGCGTAGAAACGCGGTGACTGGAAATTATTGATGATCTCGACATTCGGGAGGTTGTATTTCCACTCGAAGGCGCGTTCGTCGGCCTGATTGACGCGGGCGAGGAGCTGGAACCAGGAGGCATTGATGCTCTGGTCGCACGCATGAACGATGTGCTGGAACTCCTCGCGGGTGAGATTGCCGCGGCGTTTTTCCAGCAGCACGGCGGCGACGGCCGGTTTCGGCATGGAACAGCCGAAGAAAAGCTGGTCGGCCTGGAATTCGGCGAGGTAACGGCCGGTGGCGAGATTCTTCACGGCATAGGCCACACGTGGGTCGCGTTTGTGTGTGCGATAGACGTATTCCATGCCGGAAGTGAAGGGCCTGCCGTGCGCACTGTGCGAACGGAAACGCAACCGTGCGCCGGAGGCGAGGAAGCGATTGTGATACTCCCACCGCGCACGGTTTTTGCGTGCGGCGTAGCCGAGCATGGAGCTGGGTGATGCTGCGCAACCGGCAAGCAGCGCGGGCAGCGCCACCACAGCACGCCGCAACCAGACACGGCGTGTTTCGGCAGTCGGCGACGATACGGCTTCGGACATCGGCCCCCAAAGTGTTCTTCTTGGCGTCGTGTCGCCAGAGGGAATGTGTCAGAAGATTGTTTGGTTCTTCGCGGGTTTTGATGGGTGCTGAAGATGGAGTAAGAGGCTGAATGCCCGCCGATCACAGCCTGCAACATCACTATCATCTACTCCTCGGACTCAACAAAGATTGGGAGGTTCAGGAGGTAAACCTCAGCCTTGA
>JAEUHJ010000072.1 GCA_016795375.1 Verrucomicrobiaceae bacterium | reverse complement strand
TCGTCATCGCCTTCGGATTGTGGTCGCGGCCGTACGCAGTGCCGCCGCGCACGCCATTGTCCGGCGTGCGGCCGAATTCGCCGCACCACACGATGAGCGTGTCCTCCAGCAGTCCGCGCTGCTTCAAATCCATGATGAGCGCCGTGATGGGCCGGTCCACCTGCCTGATGAGATTCCCGTGCGCCCGCTCGATGTAGTCATGGCTGTCCCAGGTGCCCGCGTAGAGCTGCACGAAGCGCACGCCCTTTTCCACCAGCTTCCGGGCCAGCAGGCACTTCCGGCCGAAGGCGTCCGTCGCACCCTGGCCGATGCCATAGAGATCCCTCGTCCGCGCATCCTCCTTCTCGAGGTCGATGACCTCCGGCACCTGCATCTGCATACGGAAGGCCAGCTCGTAATTGTTCATGCGCGCCGTCAATTCGTCATGCCACGGGTGGTCTTCAGCGTGTCTGGCATTGAGTTTGCCCAGCAGGTCCAGATTCGCCCGCTGGTGTTCCGGTGTGATGCCCTGCGGTGGCTGGAGGTCGAGGATGGGCGAGCCTTTCGGCCGCAGCGCCGTGCCTTGGAAATGCGCGGGCAGGTAGCCGTTCCCCCAGTTCGCGCTGCCTCCCTGCGGGTGGCTGACCTCCGGCAGCACCACGAAGCCCGGCAGATCCCGGTTCATCGAACCGAGGCCGTAGGTCACCCATGCGCCGATGGCCGGATCCCCGCCGAGGCGGTTGCCGCAGTTCATCTGATACATTGCCGTGGGGTGGTTCACGGAATCCACCTGGCAGCCGCGGTAAAAACACAGCTCGTCCGCCACCTTCGCCAGATGCAGCCACGGCTCGCTCATCCACGCGCCGCTCCGGCCATGCTGCGCGAATTTGAATGGCGACCGGACGTAATAGCGCTTTCCGCTCTCCATCGCCGATTTCATCTTTCCCTCACGCACAAATTCCCGCAGATGCAGCTTCTCCAGCATCGGTTTGGGATCGAAGCAGTCGATGTGGCTCGGACCTCCCTCCATCATCAAAAAGATGCAGTTCCTCGCCTTTGCGGGCAGCATCGGCTGTTTCGGCGCCAGCGCCCCATCCCGTTCCGCCGCCAGCAGAGTGGTCAACGCCACACTGCCGAGCGAGGCGCCCAGTCCATAGACAAACTCGCGCCGCGTGGGCGCATGTGACGCGCGCGTGCCTGCGCATGGAAAATAATTCGGCTTCATGTCGGCGTGCTGTCTCCTAAACGGCACGACCGCCTGAAAAATAGCGCGCCATCATGCCTGGCTGTTCTGCGGAGAGGCGGGCAACGGGAGTGAAGATGGTGGGCAGGGCTGGATTCGAACCAGCGTAGGCGTAAGCCAGCAGATTTACAGTCTGCCCCCTTTGACCGCTCGGGTACCTACCCATTCTCGACGTTGCTTTCGAGGGCGCGGAGTATGGAGGCCCGGCTCCGCTTTGCAAACAGTTTGTGCCTTCAATTTAGCGCCGTTTTTTGCATCGATGCCCAAAGGCGGGCTTCACCGTCGGATGCGCGGCGCGCATGACTTTGAAAGCGCCGGTTTCGACGATTTTCTCGACGTGCGCGAAGGTCTCTGCCAGCAGGTTCTCATAGGGCAACTGGCGGTTCGCCACGAGCCAGAGCTCCCCGTTGGTGCGCAGGGCCTGCGCGGCGGTGGCGATGAACTTCAGGCCGATCAGCGCGTCGGCGTGCTTGCCTTCGTGGAAGGGCGGATTCATCACGATGGTGTCAAAACGCATGTTCCCGACGCCCGCAGTCACGTCCTGCCAGTGCGGCTTTCCCTTCACGCGTGTCGGCACGAGGCCGAGATTGCGCCGCGCACACTCGAAACTGTCCGCGTCGGCGTCGTAGATGTCGAGCGTGTCGATGTCATGGCAATGGCGCAGCAGGTGGTCGCTCAAAAAGCCCCAGCCACAGCCCAGGTCGGCCACATTGCCGGCGATGGTCGCCGGCAGGTGTCTGGCGAGCAGTTCGGAGCCTTCGTCGATGCGGTTCCAACTGAACAAGCCGGGTCGTGACCAGAATCTTCCATCCAGCACGCGCCGCATGGCCGCGCCATGCCGCCACTGTTCGAGCAAACCGGCTTTCCAAGGCTTCCTCTCGTCTTTGACCGCCCAGAACACGCGGCTGTGATGCTTCGACATCGCCCGCACCTCACCTGCGGCCTCGACAAGATGCTGCTGGCAGCGTTTGCCGCCGGCGTCGTTGTGCTGGGAGACCAGCAAGATGCCGCCGGGCGCCAGATGATCGTGACCACGGGCCAGATCGGCCACCATGAGATCACGCTGCGGATCCGGCAGCAGCAGCACGAGCGCGAACTGGCCGTGCGCCTCGCGCTCCACACGATGGCCGGCGGCTTCGAGTTCATCCGCATGCGGCTTCCAGGTCTGCTGGCAGGCCAGCCGCCCGGCGAAATGTTCCAAAGCCGGATGTGCGCGCGCGCGGAGAAACAGCACACGCCCCTCCGCGCCGATTTCAGGGTTCACATCAAGGGCGTAAATGAGGGCGTCGAGAGCGTCTTGGGCGTGGGACATGTCAGTATGATTCACAGGGCCATGCGCAGCAGATGCGGCGCGAGGAAGGAGGCGAAGGACAGCAACGTGAGGCCGATCACCCCGGCGGCGAGGCCGGTGAGGGCGACTTCGAGCACCTTGACGGTGATGAGGGAAAAGCGCGACACGCCCACGTCCTCCAAGGTTTTGAACTCGCGCAGCCGCAGACGGAAGGACAGCGCGAAAACCAGCGCGGTGACGAGCAAGGCCGCCGTGGCGGTGATGAGCAGCGCGGCGGCGGCGAAACCTTCGAGCCGCACGAGCTGCGCGAGCAGCGCCTCCATCTCATCACGCGGCCGGATGAGCTGCTGCTCCCTGGATCGCGCGAACTGTCCGGCCAGCAGCGCCTCGGCCTTCGCATTGTCCGGCAGCACGATGAGGGCGCTGACGGGGAACTTCGCCATGTCGCCGTGGAAATGGAAGGAGCCGATGTTGGCATCCGTGACCTCGTTGAACATGCGCACGGCGGCGTTGCCGACGACGTTGCCCTCCTCCTGCTTCAAAACGACCGCCTTGTCTTTTTGCAGATCGTCATGGCCGTGCGAGCGCCCTTCGATGAGCCACGCGGTCTTCAGATCGACAAAAATCGCGTCGTCATCCGGCGTGCCGTCCGGCGCGAGGATGCCGGTGACGCGCATCTTCAGCGGGTACACACCCGCCATGTCGAACGCCTGCTCCGGCGAGGTGAAGACATGGCCGCCAGGCCGCAGGCCGTGCTGTCTGGCGACGTTCGCACCGGCGACGCAATCCCCCAGGCGCGTGAGCGTCCTGCCGGAGGCGATGCGCAGGCCGCGGAAGGCGAAATATTCCAGCTCCGTGCCGACCACCGGCGCTCCCTGCGCCTGGAAGCGCACATGCAGCGGGATCACCGTCGCGTCAGGATTCCGCCGCAGCTCCCCCAGCACTCCATGAGGCAGCGGCGTGAGGTTCTCGCGCTTGAAGTAGAGCGCGGTCATCATCAGGTCCATCGCGCTGCCGCGTGTGCCGACGATCTGCGGGGTGGCGGCGGCACGGGCGCGCAGTTCGCGCTGCGCGTGGTCGATCAGCACGCGCAGACACAGCGGCAGCGCGAAGACGAGGCCCAGCGCCCCGGCGAGCAGGGCGCTTTGCAGCCGGTGCCGCAGCACATAACGCGCGGCCAGATGGAAGGCGGCGCGGCTCATGCGGCGGCGAAGTCCTCCATGCGCACAGTTTGATCAAAAAATGGCAGCAGGCCCGGATCATGCGTGACCATGACCAGGCATGCGCCGCGCCTGCGTGCGTCCTCGATGAGCAGATCGACGACGATGCGGCCGCGCGCGGGATCCAGCGACGCCGTCGGTTCGTCGGCGAGGATGAACTGCGGCTCATGCACCAGCGCACGGGCGACGGCGACACGCTGGCGCTCGCCCTGCGAGAGCCGGGAGACGCGTTTGCCGAGGTATTGGCTGATTTGCAGGCGCCGGGCGAGATCCTGCGCCTTGTCGCGGGCAGGAGCGCCCGCGTCACCTCGAAATTGATGTGGCAGCAGGATGTTCTCCACCACCGAGAGGTAGTCCAGCAGCGCGAAGTCCTGAAACACGAGGCCGATGTGCCGGAGACGGAAGGCGCGGCGCTGCTCGTGATTCAGCGTTTCGAGTGAAGTCGGGCCGAGACGCACTTGCCCGGCAGCGGGTGCCAGCAAACCGGCCAGGAGCCGCAGCAGCGTGGACTTGCCCGCGCCGCTCGGACCCGCGAGCGCCAGCGCCTTGCCAGCCCCGATCTTCAATTGCGGCACATGCAGCCGGAACGCGTCACCAGGATAGGCGAAGCGCAGATCGGAGACATGAAGGCCGCTGGGGTCGGGCATGCAGAGCCACATCTGGCATCGGAGCGGCTGCCGGGCAACTCCACGCAAAAAAACCCGGAGCATGGAATCAAACCGGCGGGAATGTCTTCAGAACCAGCCAATCCTTCTTTGTAACTTCGGCATCCGTGTTTGTTCCGGGCGCGCACGCCGCTCGAAATTCCAAGTCCTGGACTTGGAAGGGGATTAACCACGCCAGGCTCTGAATTTCGAGTGCCAGGGACGTTCTTTCCAGGGCTTACGCATGAAATGAGCAAGTGAGTATGGTTCTTCGAGGCTGGAAAAAACTGCTGTACAAATTTCCATAACCACTGATGAGGGTATGGATGGAACCTACTCCTACCACGACCGCTCCAGCCTCCAGCTCCGATTCATCAGACGATCTGCGCCACATCCTCCGGCTCAAGGAACTCTTCGCCACCTTGCCGGACGCCCGCGTCGCTGGCCGCGTCCTGCACCCACTGCCCGAGGTCCTCTTCACCGCCCTCTGCGCCATGCTCAGCGATTGCGAGGACTACACCGACATGGGCTTCTTCGCACGTTCCCAGCTCGATTGGCTGCGCCAGTTCACCCCGCTGAAAAACGGCTCGCCTTCCCACGATGTCTTCCGCAACGTCCTGCTGGCCCTGCCAGCCGACACCTTGCTGGAAATCCTCGCCCTGTGGGTCGGCGAACTCAGCGGCAGACACATCGCCATCGACGGCAAAGTCAGCCGTGGAGCCAAGGACACCACCACCGGCAAAAGCACCCTGCACCTGCTGCGCGCCTGGGTCAGCGAAGCGGGCCTCAGCGTCGGCCAGGAAGCCTGCCTGGAGAAAAGCAACGAACTGGAAGCCCTGCCACGCCTGCTGGCCAAGCTCCAGCTTCACGGAGCCACCGTCACCATCGACGCCATGGCCGGGCACCCGGAAGTCGCTCGACTCATCCAGGAAGCCGGGGCGCATTACATCCTCGCTTTGAAGGCCAACGAGAAAGAAGCGCACCAGGCCATCATCGCCCACTTTGCCGCCCTGCGCCCCAGCCAGCAGGAGCAACTGCACGCCGGAGGCAGTTGGGCAGAGGGTTGTGAACTCAGCCTTGCTTGCGAGCAAAACCGGGGGCGCTACGAGCGGCGCGAAGTGGTGGTGAGCCGGGACCTGGGCGGGTGGCCCAAATCCTGGAAATGGGCAGGTTTGCAAAGCCTCATCTGCGTGCGGCGCGAGAGCATGAGGCAGCGGCACAGTGGCGAGGCACCCGCGGTGGAGATGCACTACTACCTCAGCAGCAGCAGTGCCAGCGCCGCCGAGCTGGGCCGACTGATCCGCAACCACTGGAGCGTGGAGAATCAGTGCCACCACTTGCTGGACGTCACCTACCATGAAGATCACTGCCAAGTGCGGGATCGAAACGCCGCGCACAACCTCACGCTGTTGCGTGAGCTATCGGCGAAAGTGCTCAAGCAGAGTGGGCTGAAGGGCAGCGTGCGCTCTTTGCGCAAACGCTGCGCCCTAGACCCCGCCTTGAGAACCCAAGCCGTTCTTCCCATTCTCCAGAGTTTTGGTGCGTAAGCCCTGCGTTCTTTCACGAACTTTGGAAATAATCTTTGACAGAAATGCCCATCGCCCTACTTTCGCGCCACTTTTTCGGTAAAAAAGCCGGGGCGTATTGTCTCTTGACGCCAGTTCAAGGGATTCTTGTGTCCCGGTTTTCTTGTCGAAAGAGGAGGAGGTCTCCCATGGAGCCGCCGCCGACATTGCTGT
>JAEUHJ010000042.1 GCA_016795375.1 Verrucomicrobiaceae bacterium | reverse complement strand
TGAGGGCCAGTGGGCGCGGCAGGCTTCGAGGAGGTGGAAGGTGCCGTTGATGTTGGTGGTGATGAAGTCGTCCGGAGCGGTGATGCTGCGATCGACATGCGATTCGGCGGCGAGGTGCATGACGTGGGTGATGTCATGCTGACGGACGACGCGGAGGACTTCCTCCTTGTCACGCAGATCGACTTTTTCGAAAACATAGCGGGGATGCGCGCCGTGGATGCCGTCGAGATTTTCAAGATGCCCGGCGTAGGTGAGGCAGTCGAGATTGACAAGTTTCGCGATCTCCGGCCGGTCGATGACGTGGCGGATGAGATTGGAGCCGATGAAGCCCGCGCCGCCGGTGACGAGAAGGTTCATGCGCTTTTGATGCCGACGCGGCACACCTCGGCGGCGAGGCCGGCGAGGTAGTCGCGATACTCGCAGGCGGGCATGCCGGAGATGAGCATCTCGAATTGATCCAGGGAAAGGAAGCCGCGATAAAGCGCCGCCTCCTCCGGGCAGCCGAGCTTCATGCCCTGGCGCTTTTCAATGGTCTGCACGTAGGCGGAGGCATCGTGCAGGCTGCTGCTGGTGCCGGCATCGAGCCAGGCGGTGCCGCGGCTGAGGCGCTGGACGCGCAGGGCGCCGCGACGGAGGTATTCCTTGTTCACGTCGGTGATTTCCAGCTCGCCACGCGGCGAGGGCTCCATCTCACGCGCGATGCGCACGACGTCGTTGTCGTAGAGATAGACGCCGGGCACGGCGTAGTTGCTGCGCGGCTGCGCGGGCTTTTCCTCCAGCGAGACAGCCTTTCCCTCCGCGTCGAATTCAACGACACCATAGCGCCGCGGGTCGGTGACGTGGTAGGCGAAGATGGTCGCGCCGGATTTGAACTCCGCGAAGGCGCGCGGGAAGGCGTCGCCACCGAAGAAGATGTTGTCGCCGAGAATCAGGGTGACGGGATCCTGGCCGATGAAGGACTCGGCGATCAAAAAGGCCTGCGCGATGCCTTCGGGCTTTGCCTGCTCGCGATACTCGATGGAGATGCCCCACTGCGTGCCGTCGCCAAGCAGCTGGCGGAAGCGCGGCAGATCGTGCGGGGTGGAGACAAGGCAGAACTCACGGACGCCGGAGGCGATGAGCACGGTGAGCGGATAATACACCATCGGCTTGTCATACACCGGCTGGAGCTGCTTGGAGGCGACCTGGGTCAGCGGATAAAGGCGGGAACCTGTGCCGCCGGCTAGAATGATGCCCTTCATGAATCCACAGATTTCACAGATTACTCAGATTACTCAGACGGGGATTCCTGAACGGCTTCGGGAAGCCAGCGGGAAGAATGGATGAACCGCCGAGTGAACAGGCTTGGTGCGCCGAAATTGATCAGGAGACCGGTTTGGAAGCCGGTCGCTTTTAGATAGCCCAAGATTTGGGCTTCCTCTCGACTGGTGATTTCTGAGAGTGTCTTCAACTCGGCAACAACCTCGCCGAAGCAGACGAAATCAGGCCGCATGTGAGAACGAAGCTTCTCTTCCTTGTAAAAAACATGATAAGGAGCCTCGCGAGAGAATGGAATGCCTCGCAGGCGGAACTCAACCTCAAGGGCATCCTGATAGAATACTTCGGGAAGACCGCACCCCATCTCCCGATGAACCGCCATTGCCGCTCCAATGATCGCGTGCGTCCTCGGATCCTGGTCCGCAGATTTCGCTGATTTCACAGAGGGTGGATTGAATGAATCGGAATTCATTGGTTTGAATCTCCTCTGCGAAATCTGTGCGATCGGTGGATATCCCTAACGGCTAACGATCCAGTCATTGAGCACCAGCACGTCCATCTTGGTGCGCAGGAAGCAGTCGAGGGCTTCTTGAGGTTTGCAGACGACGGGTTCGTTTTCGTTGAAGCTGGTGTTCAGCACGATGGGCACGCCGGTGATCTCGCGGCAGGCTTCAATAAGGCGGTGGTAGCGGGGGTTGGTCTCCTTGTGGACGGTTTGCAGGCGTCCGCTGCCATCGACGTGCGTGGTGGCGGGCACTTGAGCACGCTTTTCGGGCCGGACTTGGAAGACCTCCATCATAAAGGGCACGTCGTCGTCCTGCTCGAACCATTCGGTCACACACTCGCGGAGGATGGAGGGGGCGAAGGGGCGGAAGGACTCGCGGCGCTTGATCTTGAGGTTGAGGATGTCCTTCATATCGGCGCGACGCGGATCGCCGAGAATGCTGCGGTTGCCGAGGGCTCGCGGCCCCCATTCCATGCGGCCTTGAAACCAGCCGATGACCTTGCCCTCGGTGATGGCTGTGGCTGTGGTTTTGCAAAGCTCGCCTTCATCGTCGTAGCGACGCACGGCGCAGTTCTCAGCGGCGATGTCGGCAGCACGGGAGTCGAGCAGGGCTTTGACCTCGTCCTCCGAGGCACGCGGACCGACGTAGGCGTGATCCATGACATGCTTCGTGGGATTCATCTGACGTGAAACGACAAACGCGGCACCGATGGCCCCGCCGGCATCGCCTGCGGCGGCAGGGAGGTACATACGCTTGAAGGGGCTGTTGCGGTAGACTTTGCCGTTGGCGACGGAGTTCATGGCGCAGCCGCCAGCGAAGGAGAGATCGTCACATTTGTACTTCGCGTGCAGGCTTTGCAGCATGGCGAAGAAGGCTTCTTCATACATGGCCTGGGCACTGCGGGCGAGATCTCGGTGCTTTTGCTCCAAAGCCGCTCCTTTCTCACGCTGCGGGCCGAGGAGGGACTCCATCGGCTCCTTTTTATAAAGGGTGCCCACTTCGGGAGAGCAGTTGTCCCAGGTGTAATGCACGTCCTCGTCGTGGTGGCGGTAGTATTTGAGGTTGAGCTTGAAGGTGCCGTCCGGCTGGATGTGGACGAGCTCGCGCATCTCTTTGAGGTACTTCGGCTCGCCGTAGGGAGCGAGGCCCATGACCTTGTATTCATCGCCGAAGTAAGGGAAGCCGATGAACTGGGTGATGACGCTGTAAAAGATGCCCAGCGAGTGAGGGAAATAGACGCGGCCATCAATGTGGATGTCATTCCCCTGCCCCATGCCCCATGCGGAGCTGGCGAAGTCTCCAAAGCCATCAATTGAAAGACACACGGCCACATCAAAGTCCGAAACGAGGAAGGCGGAGGCCAGATGCGCCAGATGATGCTCCACATGATGCACCTGCGCCCGGAGTGTCTCGCCGGTGAAGGCGGCCTGTACATTCTCCTCGAAGGAAGCGGCGCGTTTGATGTTCGCAAGGCGCTTGAAGATCAGGCTCAGGCTGGGGCGGCGACGCAGGACGTAGAGGGCGCGGCGGAGGTGGTTGACCTTGGGGTTGCGGTTGATGGCGATGTGGTCCACATCGCTCAATTTGAGCCCGGCATCGGCGAGGCACCATTTCATGGCCTCCGTGGGCAGGCCGGACCAGTGCTTGATGCGGCGGAACCGCTCCTCCTCGGCGGCGGCGACGAGTTTTCCATCTTTGACGAGCGCGGCGGAGGAGTCACCGTGGAAGGCATTGAGTCCGAGTACGATCATCGTTCAAAACAATCGCGGGCAAGCTGCCGCCATTGGTCGCCGTTCGGTGCGACCGTGACTTGCTGCCGGGGTTGGAGCGGCATTTTTCAGAAAAAGAGGCGTGAATGTACCATGCTGATTTCCAGCGCAAAGCATAAAGTGCCCGCACGCGTTAACAGTTTGACAGCATTCGCCGCTCGCGTGTCGAATACTCGCGTTGCATACTCCTCAAAGCACGGATGCCCAGATGAGTTCCCTTCCACCCATGCCTTTCCGTTCCCTCCTGGTTTTGCGAATCCTGGTGGTGGTCTGCTCCTGCCTGGCCCCTCTCCACACAACGCCCGCCCAGCAGGCCGCGCCGCAGGCGCACACCAGCAGCCTGGGAGCACGTTTTGTGGATGTGCCGGGAACCACGGTGATGTTCGCCATCTGGGAGACGCGGATCAAGGAATGGAACGAGTTTTTGCGGCAGCAGAAACACCCATGGTCCTACCAGGCTCACTTCCAGCAAAGCCCCGAGCACCCCGTGGTCGGTGTC
The DNA here is from genome assembly GCA_016795375.1 of Verrucomicrobiaceae bacterium. Classification (GTDB taxonomy): domain Bacteria; phylum Verrucomicrobiota; class Verrucomicrobiia; order Verrucomicrobiales; family Verrucomicrobiaceae; genus Prosthecobacter. The sequence continues at coordinate 14,062 of JAEUHJ010000042.1, read as the reverse complement.
AACCTGCAGGACGCGGTGGCCTTCTGTAACTGGCTGACAGAACACGAGCGCTCCCAAAAACTGCTGGATGCCGCCCAGGCGTACCGGCTGCCGACGCAGGATGAATGGGATGCGGCCGTGGGTCTGGCCCGTGGCCGGAAAAAAACGGGATTCACTGCGGAGGATCGCGTTTTGGACGATCAAATCTTCCCCTGGGGCCGGAACTGGCCTCCGCCTGCCAAGACTGCCAATTTCGCCGAGGGCGAGATTTCTGGATACAACGACGGCCATGTGTACACCGCCCCCGTCGGCAGTTTCACCCCCGCCGCAGATGGTCTCTATGACCTGGCAGGCAACGTGTGGGAGTGGACCCAAGGCACGGAGGTGCGCGCCTTGCCGACGGGAACCCTGCGAGGCGGATCATGGGCCTACTTCCGCCCGGAATGCCTCACTTCAGGGTATCTGTATGTGGTGCCCGTGGACCTGCGCGCGCCCACCATCGGTTTCCGCTGCGTTTTTGACGACAAACGCCGCACGGCCAGGCTGCTGGCGGCCAACGAGGCGGAGGAAAAACACGCCCTGCAGGAGCGCCTGAAAGCCATGGAGGAAGGCCGTAAAGTGGACGCCGCCGCCGTCGAGGAACTGCGGAAGAAAATGCAAGCCAAGGCCCCAGGCGACCCGCTCCCGGATCCCGCGACCCTGAAGCCTGCCGCGGCGGACGGCAGCGCCTATGTCAACGCCCTGGGCATGCGGTTCGTGCCGCTCGGAAAGAACAACGGCACCCTCATCTGCATCACGGAAACCAGCGTCCGTGACTATGAAGCCTGGCTGCACGACAGCGGGCGGGCCTGGAGCAGCAAACCTTCATTTCTTCAAGGTGCCAGCCATCCCGCCGCAGGTGTGTCGTGGGAAGACGCAAAGGCGTTCTGCGGCTGGCTCACCCAAAGAGAACGGGCGAGCAAGCTCATTCCCGCCACCGCCGCATACCGCCTGCCACGCGACACGGAATGGAGCCTGGCCGCCGGCTTGAAAAACGAGGCCGGGGAGGATCCTGCCGCGCGTCATCTGGGTGACAAAACACATTTTCCCTGGACGCCCAAGCCGGGCGGCTGGACACCGCCGCCACGCACTGCGAATGTGGACGCCACTGGGATCCCCGGTGCTTTGGACAGTCATTCCTACACAGCCCCGGTGAACGAGTCGGTTCCAAACGCGCTCGGCCTTCTCGAGATGGGCGGCAACGTCGCCGAGTGGTGCGAGGATCCGTGGCCCGGAGCCCCGGAGGAGCGTGTCATCCGCGGCGGAAGCTGGCTGACCTTTGACAAGGAGGAACTCCTCTCCTCCGCCCGCGCCCACGCCCTCAAAAACACCACGCGGGCGAATCTGGGCTTCCGTTGCGTCCTCGATCTCAGCCCGCCATAGTCTCCATCCGGGTACCATGAGCCATCCGCCTCCAGACGACCCGATGAGTGTTCCAGGAAACGGAAATCAACCGAGGACTTTCCTGTTCTTCCTCATGGGTGCTGCTGCCTGGTGCTTCGCGCCGCGAATCCTCCCTGGAGTGAAAAGCTGGCTGGCCAGCCGCCATGTGGCAGAACTGGAAAAGCACACACACGCGATCATAACTGGCAGGAGGCAACCCGTGCCATGCAGGAAGCGCGACGTTGGGCGCCAGGTGATCCTCCCGTGCTCCAACATCTCCTGCACGCCCTCTCGGCCTACCGTCAAGGCTTGTTCAATGAACTGCGCGACACGCTGCCGAGGATATCCAAACCTGAAGACTTCCCGCCGGGCCAGCGGGCGGTTTTCGCGGCGCTGCTCAAACTTTCCGGGGGCGACACGCCGGGCGTGTCTTCCGCCTCATCGAGCGTGCCCTGCACCGATCCTGCTTCCCGAGGAAAACTTTCCTCCAGCGTGTGCTTTGAAGCTGACTCAATCCAGCGCGACGATCACCTCGATCTCCACCAGCGCCCCCAGCGGCAGTCCGGCCACCGCCACGGTCGAACGCGCCGGTTTGTGACCTTCAAACGCCGCTTCATAGATCGGATTCACCTTCGGAAAATCGGCCATCGAAGTGAGAAACACCGACGATTTGACCACGTCACTCATCTTGCGGCCCTGCGATGTCAGCAACGCGCGGATGTTGTTCAACACCTGCACTGCTTGATGCTCCACATCCGTCGCCGTGATCTTCCCCGCCGCCGGATCAATCGGAATCTGGCCCGAGCAAAACAGAAATCCGCCCTGCCTCACAGCCTGGGAATAAGGGCCGATGGCGACCGGGACGTTGGGAGCATTGTTGACGAGTTCCATGATGCTCCCATAGCGCGATGACGAATCTGCGCAAGAACGGAGGGCAAACACGAAGGTTTGCCCGCCAGACTCACGGCCTCGTCTCCTTCAAACCACGCGCCTTGTCGATGAGCTGCAAAAACTCGCCTCGATAACCCAGCTTGTCCGCGCCTTTGCCATCAATCGCGAGTCTGCGCACGGTTTCCCAGCTCAAAGCGCCTTTGTAACCCGAATCACGCAGCAGCAGGCCGAATCCCGCCACGGCGGCGCTGAACTTGTATTCCTCGCTGCTCGCGGTGAGCGTTTTGCCCTCGTCCTTCACCGGCATCTCGATGAGCTTGCTCAAATCGCTGTCGGGAGCTTTGTAGCGCAGCTTCACCGTCATCGTTTCACCGCTCTTCGCCGCTGCGGCCAGTTGTGCGGGCACGACGACGGGCGTTTGATATTTCAATCCGTCCACCGCAGGCCGTGATTCAGTTCCAGGTGGCAGATTCGCGGGAACCACTTCGTAAAGCGCCACCACGCTGTGGCCCGCGCCGATCTCACCGGCATCCTTGGTGTCATCATTGAAGTCCTCCTTCGCCAGCAGGCGGTTTTCATAACCAATGAGACGATAGCTGCGCACTGCGGCCGGATTGAACTCCACCTGAATTTTGACATCCTTCGCAATCGTCACCAGCGTGCCACTCATCTGCTCGACAAGCACTTTGCGCGCTTCGCTGAGACTGTCGATGTAGGCGTAGTTGCCGTTGCCCTTGTCGGCCAGCGTTTCCATCGTGCGATCCTTCAGATTGCCGCTGCCAAAACCCAGCACGCTGAGGAACACGCCGCTCTTGGCCTTCTTTGTGATCAACTTCTCCAGTTCCTCCGGCGAACTGACGCCGACATTGAAATCGCCATCGGTGCAGAGGATGACACGATTCACGCCTTCCTTGATGAAACCGGCCACAGCCTGCTCATAGGCCAGTTGGATGCCCGCGCTGCCGTGCGTGCTGCCACCAGCCTTCAGTCGGTCGATGGCGGCGAGGATCTCTCTCTTGTTCTGCCCATTCGTCGGCGGCAGAACGAGGCCGCTGCTGCCCGCATAGACCACCATCGTCACCTTGTCCCCTTCCCCGAGCTGTTCGGTCAGCATGCGCAGCGACTGCTGCACCAGCGGCAGCCTGTTCGGCTCATTCATCGAGCCGGAGACATCGACCAGGAACACCAGATTGCTGTTTTTGCGCTCGTTGCCGAGTTCACGGCCCTTGATCGCGATGCGTGCCAGCCGGTGCGCAGGCTGCCATGGGCAGGGTGCCAGTTCCACACGCACGCCGAATGGTTCCTTCGCCGTCGGCACCGGTCCTTCGTCCGCCGTGGGAAAATAATTGACCAGCTCCTCGATTCGCACCGCATCGGCAGGCGGAATCATGCCTTGGTTCAAAAAGCGCCGCACATTCGCATACGACGCCGTATCGACATCAATCGAGAACGTCGAAAGCGGCTCCCGCGCCACGTCCTTCAACTCGTTCTCGATGATGCGCGTGTAGGATTCGCCCTCAGCACCGGATTTGCGACGAAGCTCGGGCACAGTTTCCCGCTCCAGCAAACGCTCACGCACCAGACCCTCCGAATCCGAGTCTTTGGCAAAGTCCGTTCTGGCGAAATAATACGCGTCCGGCTGTGGATTCGACACCACTGGCGGAGAGGCGGGAGAAGTCACGGACGCCGTGAGCGTGGTCACAGGCGCGGCCCATCCTTCGATCGGCTGCGCCGGTGTCACCGTGCCGCGGCCGCCAGAACCGCCGACCACACCACCCACCGTCACCGTCGTTCCAGTGTAAGAGTTCGTTCCGCCAAAGGTCATCGTGCCCGCGCCAGCCTTGGTCAAGGTAGCAGGGCCGGAAGCTGGCGCTGCCGTGGTCACGCCGCCGCTCACGACGAGCGTGCCCGAGTTCACTGTTGTTCCTCCTGTGTAAGCATTGGCACTGCCACCGCGCAAAGTCACCGTGCCATCACCGGTCTTGCTCACGCCACCTGTGCCGAGAATCATCATCCCGCCGCCTGCGGCCTGGCCAGGTGTGTAGGCCAGCATGGGCGCGGCTGAGGCGGCATCATACGACGAAAAGTTAAGGCCATAGGCCGTCTGGTCCTGAATCTTCTTCAATTCAGCCACGTCTTTGGTCGTCATCGTGGCCTGGCCTGAGTTGATCGTCAGCATGCGCGGAATCTCCGGGCTGGGATGCGGCGCTGGAGCGGCCGCCAGCTCTTTTCCGGCGACGATGCCTGACAGCGGATCCATCACCTTTGCAGGTTTTTCCGCGAGAAGACGGGAGTCTGACACAGGCTTTGCCCGCACCACCTCCGAGACACGCCTCTGAAGCTGGACTTGATGCTCCACCGCCTCCTCCTTCAAAGCCACCACCGACTCGGCGCGCTGCCGTGATTCATAAACATTCCAAGTCCAGAACCCGCCCAGCACGACGCATGCGGCCAGTGCGAGCCGCACGATGACGCCCGTGCGCCATTTCGTGCGTGGAGCAGCTTTCCAAGGAGCGATCACATCGGTTGCTTCCGGCAACCGGGACGATGGGCCCACGGGCTGCGCCTTCAAGCGCTCCCTCTGCTCATCCGTGAGCGCGAGTGATTCGTCGCGCAATTCGGCGAGCAGGAAGTGGCAGAAGTCCTTGGTCTCGTCGGCGGCCTGTTTCGCCTTCGGATCGTCGCGCAGTTCGGCCTCCAGCCGTTCGCGTTCTTCGGCGCTGGCTTCATCGAGCGCCCAGGCGGTGATTTGTTCCGGTTTCATGTTCAGAAAAGTTTTTGGGGTTGGGTTCAGACCATCGCGGGTTTCAGTTTCGCGGACTGCGGCTGCTCATGCGCCTGCCATTTGTCCTTCAAGGCGTTGACGCCGTGGTGGATGAGGTAGCCGACGTTGCCGATGCTGGTTTTCATCGCGGCGCTGATCTGCTGGTAGTCGAGTCCGGCGATGAACTTCAGCCGCACGGCCTCACGCTGCCGCGTGGGCAGCGTTTCGATGAGTTCGCGCAGCGCGGTGGCGGTTTCCCGCTTCTCCAGCTCCTCTTCGGGCGAAGGACCGGCGGCGGGTTCGAGATCAAGTGTTTCCGTTTCCATGACGACGAGGCGTTGATGTTTGCGGTGGTGGTCGAGGGCACGATTGCGGCACACGGTGAAGAGCCAGGGGGCCAGCCGCTCATGATCGAGCGTCGCGAGGTTCTGGCTGAGCTTCACAAACACGTCCTGCACGATGTCGCGCGCATCTTCCAGGTCGCCCGTGTAGCCGTGCGCGTAGCGGATGAGGGGCCGCTCGTAGCGCCGGAGGGTTTCCAGGAACAGATCGTGCGAGTCGCTCATGAGGTCGTGTTCGCCAGGCATCACGCCCCAGTTTGCGGCAGCTTGGGGTCAAAGATCAAAATAAAACGACGGTTGAGGCTGCCGGAGTTCGTGGCAGTCCTGCCAGACAACCTCCCCAAGAAACATCGGCTCTTCAACACAATCAGTGGGCAAGCGCGAGCGGGGATGCCGTGCTCGCTACGGTCAAGAGGAGGCTTCGGTGAAGCCCCATGCCTGAAGGCATGAGAAAGCGGGCGATGGCTGGCACTGGCAACGGCGATGAAGTTGTCATCGTGGTACGAAAAACAACAACCAGGAGGCCAGTCATCGCTCTCGGAGTAAAAAGCCTCTTCAACGCCGTGCACCCCCTGCGCGGCTTCATCTGCAAAGATGCCGTGCTGGTGCGCGGGGAAGTGAGTGAGAGGCAAGGCGCGGATGAGCTCAACGCGCTGATCCGTGCTACAGGAGCCACAGCGCGGGCATGGCTGCTCAAAGAGAGTTTTGAGCACTTCTGAATCTGCCGTGGCATGGGCTGGGCGATGGGCTTTTTAGATGCGTGGATGAGCCGGGCGCTGCGCAGCCGGCTGGCCCCGATGCAGAGGGTGGCCCACATGAGGCGTTTTTTATTATCGAATCGACGGCGAGACTGTGAAAGTCTATGCGTTCTCGATTGCCGCCGCAGTCCGCGCTGGATTCGCCGTCAACACCTCTGGAAATGCCCGCCTTCACCTACACCGCCCTCACCACCACCGGACAAACTGTCACTGGCTCGATCACGGTCGGATCGCGGGCGGAGGCGTTCAGGAAGATCGAGGCACAGGCGCTGACACCGGTGAAGGTGACGCAGGAGGAGAAGGCGGACGCGGCGAAGACGAAAGCGGCGGTTGATGAAGGGCCGGTGAAGTTGAAGAGGGCGCAGTTGATCCTCTTCACGGAGGAACTGGCGGATTTGCTCGACGGCGGCTTGCAGATCGACCAGGCGTTCCGTGTGATGCAGGAGCGTCAGGAGGCGGAGTCGCTGCGGCGCGTGGCCGCCACGATGCGCAACGAACTGCGTGAAGGATCGACGGTGGCGAAGGCGCTGAAAAAAGCCTCGCCGAGTTTTGACGAGCTGTATTGCAACCTGGCCGCCGCAGGTGAAGTCTCGGGCTCGTTGCCGAGCATTCTGCGGCGTCTGGCGTCGAATCTGACCGTCATGGCCGAGCTGCAATCCAAGGTAACCTCGGCGATGATTTATCCGGCCTTTCTCATCGGCGCGTGCGTGGTGCTCATGGTCGTGTTCATGACCTTCATGGTGCCGCAGATCACCGACCTGATGTCCAAAAACGGCCAGCAGCTCCCGGCGGCGACGCAGTTGCTCATCAGCTTCAACAACTTCATGGCCTCGTACTGGTGGGTGATCGCCATCCTCATCACCGCCATCGTCCTGACCTTCCGCGGTTACATTTCCAGCCCCGCCGGCCGCATGTGGTGGGATGCGGCGCGACTGAAGCTGCCGCTGTTTGGCGCGATCATGAGCATGCGCTTCTACGCGCAGTTCGCGCACTCGCTGGGCAATCTGATCACCAACGGCGTGCCGCTGCTGAACAGCATCCGTCTCGTCTCCAAAATCTCCGCCAACGTGTTCATCCAGGACTTGCTGGCGAAGGTCACGGCGATGGTCTCCGAGGGCGCGCCGCTCTCCAACGCGCTGCGCAAGGTGGGCAGCTTCCCGCTGCTGCTGGCGGACATGATCGCCGTGGGGGAGCAGACCGGGCAGCTCGGCAGATCGATGGAAAAATGCGCCGCGCGTTATGACAAGGAACTCGACCAGCGTATCAAACGCATGACGGCCATGATCACCCCGGTCATCCTCGTCATCATGGCCGTCATGGTCGGCACCGTGGCCTACTCCATTGTCGCCGCCATCGCCCAGAGCGTCACCGGCATCCGCGGACGTTGAGAAACCAGTTCCAAGTTTCAGGTTTATAGTTTCAAGTCCGAGCCATCTTCACCCATCCCACCTCACCCATGAACATCCACACCCCGCAGTCCCCGAAACAGGCCGCCGCCTTCACACTGATCGAAATCGTGATCACGCTCACCATCATCGCCATCCTGGCCTCCGGTTCGATTTACCTGCTCAAAGGCCAGATCGACTCCGCCAAGGACACACGCGTGGACAGCGATTTGCAGGCCATCGGCCTCGCGTTGCAGTCCTATGAATCCCGCGCACTGCGCATGCCCACCACGGAGCAAGGACTCAAGGCACTGGTGGAAAAACCCACCATCGAGCCCATTCCTGAAAACTACCGCGCCTTCATGGAGGACATGCCGAAGGATCCGTGGGGGCAGGAATACAAGTATCGTTTCCCCGCCCAGAAATCGAAGAAGCCCTACGACGTGTGGTCCATGGGAGCCGACGGCCAGGACGGCACCGAGGATGACATGGGGAACTGGAAGAAAACGGCAGCCAAATGAGATTCGAAATGCGGAATTCGGAATGCGGAATGGCCGGCGCGCAAGCTGACGGGGCCAGCCGCATTCGCCATTCCGCATTCCGCGTTCCGCATCCAGCGGCTTTCACGCTTGTCGAAATCATCATCGCGCTGACCATCGTGGCAGTGCTGGCCGCGGCGACGGTGCCGATGTTGAAAGGCTTCCGTGACGAGCGTCTGGCCCGCGAGCCGGTGGCGAAGCTGGTGCAACTGGCGCGTGAAGCACGGATGCGGGCCATGACCGAGAAACGGCCGTATCAGGTGGCGTTTCATGGCAAGGGCTTCACGGCGTCGCGCTATTTCAATCCATATCTGCAGCTCGCGGAGCTGGAGGAGTTCGTCACCACGGCGGAAAATCCCCCGCCGGAGACCGACACCCTTGACAAAACCGACCTCGACAACGGCGGCGGCCTCACCAAGACGACCGAGCTGCCACTGGCCCCGCCCGCGCCGAAGTACGACGAACATTGGAATGAGAAATACGAGATGCCGCAGGACATGAAGTACTCCATCCAATACTGGTATGACACGGAGCCGACTTTCCTTGAGGCAGATCTCGTGCGGCTGTGGGTTTTTCAACCCAGCGGCATCTGCACACCCCTGAAAATCCACATCGAGCGTGACAGCTCCACGTTCGATGTCGAGTTCGGGGCGCTGACCGCCGACATCGTGAAGGAGAGCGTCGATCTGCGATGAAAACACGGGCAAAGAGCGGAGAGCAGAGCGCGGAAAGCCGGGCGACGGCGCTCGAATGCCGCTTTTCGTCATTCGTCATCCGCCATTCGTCATTCCGCCGGAACGGCGGCGGCTACATCCTCTTCGAGCTGGTGCTCGCGCTGACGATATTTTCCATCGCGGTGCTGGGATTGGCGAAATCACTGAACCAGGCGCTGGAAACCGCGAATTTGCTGAAACGCGACCAGATCATCCGCATCGGCATGCGCAATTTCCTGGAGGAGATCCGCAACAAACCGCTCACCGAGATGAGCACGGCCCGGACGGACACGACCTACGGCATCAGCTATGCCAGCAGCACCGAGCTGGTGGCGCTGAAAACGACGAACGGCGGCACGCTGGGCGACATTTACAACCTGACCATCAAGGCCACGTCGTCCTTTGACGGCGTGCCGCAGGATGACACCCTGAGCGTCTATGTTTACAAGCCCGCGCAGCGATAGACGGCGTTCCGCCTTCACCCTGATCGAGGTCGTGATCGGCATCACGATCCTCGCGATGATCACGGTCACGCTCTTCGCGATCATCCGCGGCTCGGTGCGCGGCGCGGCGGAGATCGAGCACATCCAACGAGAGAGTGACTCGGTGAACCGCTTCATCGAGCTGTGCCGGAAGGCATTCACCACGCTGCCGGGCACGGCCACGCTCACCTTGAAGCTGGTGCAGAACACGGAGCCGGTGATCCAGGAGCTGACCATCACCGGCTCGCCGGATTGTTTCCCCTTCGGCATGAGTCCCATCACGCTGAAGGACACCACGCTGCGCATCCGCCCGCATCCCGACGGCCTGGCGGATGAGAATGACATGCCGCTGCATTACCTCAGTCTCTCACGCGCGGACATCATCCCGAAGACCGACGACCGCCAGACCGGCATCCGGGAGGCGACCACAGGCTTGTATGCCCCGGACGAAGAAGGACGCTACTGGATGCCGCTGCTGCCGGATGTCGTCTCGCTGAAATGGCGCTTTTACGTCGAAAAAGAGGACATGTGGCATGAGGAGTGGAGCAAATCGGCATGGCCGGATCTGATCGAGGCGCAGCTCGTGCTCAAAAACCGCACGCTGCCGATCCGCATGGTTTACACCGTGCCAGTGCTCACCATCACCGCAGGACGAACGCCTCCGACATCAAACAGCAGCAGCTCTTCCAGCAGCAGCTCCAGCCAGACCTCCAGCCAGACAAGCGGTGGAGGAGGTGGACGCGGAGGCAGTTCCGGCCCGCCCGGCGGCGGAGGCGGACCACCTGGAGGCGGAGGTTTACCCGGTCGTGGCGGCGGCGCGCCCGGGGGTGATGGCGCTGCTGGCGGAGGAGGCCGCGCGCCATGAAAATCTTTGTTCCGGCCACATCCCGTGCGTCACGCCCAGGTCATGAGCGTGGCTCGGCGCTCATGCTCATGATCTGGGCCATCCTGCTCATGTCTGTGACAGTCATGGGTGTCGTCGAATACATCACCTACAGCGCGGAGGAAGCGAAGCTGGCCGCGTATCAGTTCCGTGCGCTGCACCTGGCGGAGAGCGGCCTCGCGGTGGGCCTGCACCCGAACACCCGGCGCGGCGACATGGTGTTGAAACAGAAGATCGGCCCTGACAGCGGATTCGACGTGGTCATCAACTACGAAGGCGCGCGCATCCCGATCAACTATGTCACCGACGAACGCCTGCGGGAGGCGATCTACAACTTGTTCATCTACTGGCAGCTCAACGCCGACCAGGCCGGCATCGCCGCCGACTCGCTGGCCGACTGGGTGGACAACGACAACAACCAGCGCGCCAACGGTGCGGAGGCGGAGTATTACAAGCAGCTCGGCATCTACGACGCCCCGCGCAACCAGGGCTTCTCCCGCGTGGACGAGATGCTGCTCGTGCGCGGCATGGACGCCGTGGACCGCAAAAAACCCGAATGGCGCGAATACTTCAGCATCTTTGGCGAGGGGCAGATCGACCTGCGCACCGTGTTCAAAGACGTGCTGCTGGCCGTGACCGGCGCCTCCGAGGGGGACGTGACCCGTTTCATCTCCGAGCGCGACGGGGGCGACGGCATTCCCGGCACGGAGGACGACCGCCGCATCCGGGACTCGGAGGCTTACCAGCTCCTCGGCCTCAGCGGGGACCGCCTGGCCGCCATCCAGGGCATCGTCAATGACGACGACACCACCCTGCGCCGCATCACCAGCATCGGCTGGGTCGGTGACAAACGCTCCAAGATCATCGTCATCACCCGTCGCAACCAGGAAACCGGGGCGGTGACCTACCTCGGCCGCATGGAAGAGTGAGCCGCGTTCGCTGGAATGCCGGGTTCCCAAATGAAGCGGTGATGGAAAAACATTCGCCCCACACATTCGTCATTTCCTGTCGCAACTTCCTCTGCTTCCTCACGTTCTAAAGCCTCCCGAAACACCTGAATGTCGCTGTCCGCCGCCACTCTGCTCCTCCCCTCCCCCGATGCCACATGGCGTGTCTGGAAGCCGCGGGCTGGCACCAGCGCCGAGGCCGTGGAGAGTCCCGCCGAAGCCGCGCATCTGTCCAGGCCGCTCATCATCGGCCTCCCCGCCGCCGCATGCCGCACCGTCGGCCTCATTTTGCCACGGACTGAGGACGATCTGCTGGAGCAGATCATCGTCACCCAGCTCGAACGCCGCGGCTTCAAGCTGGAACATGACTCCGCCGGAAAAAACTACCGCTGGCATTCGCTGGGTGAGGCGGGAGGACAGACGATCGTCAGCGTCGATGTGCTCGCCGAGCCGTTTCCCGAATCATTCGCCGCCGAACAGGTCAGCGACTATACCGCCGCGCTGCGCCTCGTGCAGTTTCCAGCCGGCCACATCGTCATCATCGAGGAGCAGGGCGACCTCGTGCTGGCCGCCAGTCACCAGGGCAGGCTCTACCACAGCCACATTTTCGCCCAGGCATCCGCCTCGGGGGAATCCTTGGCGCTGGAGATCACCCTCGCCCGGTTCGCCCTGGAGTCTGATCTCGGCGCGGATTCCATCACCGGAGTCGCGCTCGTCGGAGCCAATTTCGACCGGGACCTGCCCGCACGCCTCGAGGCCACGCTCGCGCTTCCCGTGCGCCTCGTGGCCGACCTGTCGCCCGACACCATGCTCGACACGCATGGGTGGAGCAAGCTGCTGCCTGGGGACATCCGCGCCGCGCAGACTGCCCGGACACGCCGGGGGAAGCTCACCCGCGCCCTGGTGCTCGGCGGGCTGCTGTATCTCTCGCTCGCCTTCCTCGCCTTCGCCTACCTGCATTTCCAGGAGACCCGCGTGGCCGGACTGGAGGCGGAGGTGGAGGCCACCCGCGAACCTGCCGCCGCCGTGCGCAAGATCAGCGAGCAGTGGAAGGCGCTCGCCCCCGCCATCGAGAGCAAGCGCTACCCGCTCTTCCTCCTCGCCGAGATCAACCGCATCATGCCCGGCAGCGGCATCGTGATCCGCGAGTTCGAGGTGAAGGGCAGCGAGATCGAGATCAAAGGCGAGGCGCGCGACGCCCAGCTCGCCTTCCAGTTCATCGAGGACTTCAAAAAGAACCGCATCCTCAGCCGCTACGAGTGGACGAACCCGCGTCCCGAAGTCAAAGGCACCACCGCCACCTTCCGCGCCCAAGGCAAGCTGCCGTGATCCCGCTTCGTCATTCCTGATTCTGATTTCGTCATTTCCTCATGGCCCTCGCTCTGACCCAACGTGAAAAAAAGCTCCTCGCCGCCTGCATCGGCGCGCTGGTGCTCATGGCCACGTTCATCATCCTGAAGCAGTTCCTCGACCGCCGCACCGCCGTGCTGGCGAAGATCACCGCGCTGGAAGGCGAAAAGCGCGAAAACGAGGGTTATCTGGCCGATCGTGACTTTTGGGAGAAGCGCGCCGACTGGCTGCGGCAGAACATGCCCGCCACCGAAAGCCTCGGCACCGCCCAGGCGCAGCTCTTGGAGGAAATTCAAAACGTCGCCCTCGACTACCAGCTCCAGGTGCAAAAGCAGCAGCTGCTGCCGGATTCCGCCGACGCCAAGACCAACGCCGCCGTCTATCGCGAAGTGGCCGTCGAAGTCCGCCTGCGCGGAGATCAAACCACCCTGCTCGGCTGGCTCGCCACATTGCAATCCCCGGAGAAATTCCAGGCCATCAAGCAGCTCGAACTCGAAATCGACTCCCGGGCCAAGGAAAAGACCCCGCAGACGCTCTGCAACCTCGTCCTCGCCCGCTGGTTCAAGCCAGAAAGCGGCCTCTGACCATGAAGCTCTCCGCTCTATTCCTCACCCTCATCCTGACGGCATCCCTGTCGTTGGCGCAGGACGCGCCACTGACCACCGCCGACCTCGTGCCTCTGCCCGGAGACGACCTCGGGCCGGCTCAGGTGGCTCCGGCCCCGGTGCCGAACGGCGACCCCGACCTGCCGCAGCCCTTTGACCCGAACACGCTCGCCGCCGTGGTTGAAAACTCCCCCTTCACCCGCATCGTCAGCATCTCCGACTCCCTCGTGCTCACCGGCATGGCCTACGTCGATGGCAAACCCGTCGTCACCATCTTCGACAAGAACGCCAAGCAGTCCATCGTCGTCTCCGACGAGCCGAACCTCAAAGGCTGGAAGCTCGTCGGAGCCAGGCCGTCGGACAAGATCGACTACGCGCAGGCCCAGATCTCCATCGGCGGCGAAACCTTCAGCATCCGCCACACCTCGCTGAGCAAGGATGACATGCGCAAAGACCGGAATGAACACTCCGGCGGCCCTCCCGGCGGTCCCTCATCCAGCTCAAGCGGAGACCGCTACAACCGCGGCCACCGCGGCCCCAGCGAGGAGGACCGCAAGAAATACGAATCCCTCTCCGAGAAGGCCCGCGACAAGTTCCGCAACGCGTTGCGCGACAAATTCGGCGACGAAAAGTTCCGCAACGCGCCCGAGGAGGAGCGCCGCAACGTCATCCGCGGCATCTTCGAAAAAATCGAGAAGGAAGACAAAGGCGGACGTTAAGCACCCCATCTCCAGACATCTGCTCTCCCAACCATTTTCATGTATCGCCGTTTCCTCGCCCTCGCCCTTTCCTCCCTGGCCCTGATCCCGCACCTCCCGGCTCAGAACGCCACGACTCCAGCCCCGGCCACCCCGCCCGCCAATCCCCCGGCCCCGCCCGCGCCCGCCGCCAATGACGGCGCAGCCCCTCCTCCTGCATCTCCTCCTGCTCCTGGTGCCATCGCCCCGGCTGCACCAGGAGGGTTTGGCCCAGGCTCCGGTTTCCGGGGTGGTTTCGGCCGCCG
>JAEUHJ010000031.1 GCA_016795375.1 Verrucomicrobiaceae bacterium | reverse complement strand
TCAGCACGAACGGCGCGGAAGGAGCATGTCCACAAACAGCGCCAAGTGAAGTCTCGAGCGAATCCAGCCTCACGCTGGAAGCCGCGTAGAATCAAGGCTCCAGCCACTTTCCGCTTGACGCATTTTCTTCAGAGAAGGAGTCGATTATTGACAGACTGCAACGCCTTATCTTCGCTCTCCAGCGGTTGAGTGCTCACATCGCCCTAGCACTGCGTATCTATAAAGGGACAGACACATGCCTCCGCCGGTGCGCTCCGCGACCGAAGCTAACTTGGGCATTAGGCCGTCTCGTTGTCATCTGTCCAACTCTCTGTCGGAACTCCGAACAGCTCAAGCGCGCACTCGCGAGCAAAGTCGAGCGTGTCCTGCAAGTAACCAATGCCCTCGCCGCCGAACTCGATGCGAAAGCGTCTCCCGCCGTGGGTCGCTCGCAGTGGAGTCTGGTGTGTCGGCTTCGTCATTCTGTGGCGTGGTCGAGCGGCCTAACGACCCAAGCTCAGCGACGGCCTCGGCGGGGCGGGTGGAGCGCACGGCGCGCTCACGAACCCCCGCGACGCTCGAACGGACGGCGGGGAGGCCGTTCGCTGCAGCGCATGGTGTGTGCCCAGCATGGGCACAGTCCTGATGGGGTTTGAGTCCCCTGTAGATAAACCAGACATGACGAAAACATACTCATGAAACTACCAGCCGAAGTCAAGGCCCGTCGAGTGATCGCCGAGCTGAAAGAAGACTACGCAAGACCTGCGAGCCGATGAACAAGAACCTGATACAAGGCCGTCGCGACGGGGTGAGCTGGCACAACACAGCAAAACCCTCTGGTGAAGTCGTGCCGGTAAATCAGGCGGCAGTGCGGGGGAGGACTGTGTTCTTACCTGGGGAGGTCTGCGGCGTGAGAGCATCGCAGAAGTCAGCAGAGGTCATAGTAGTCGGGAAACGAGCCGGAGTGCAGACGCACGTCAAAATAGCCGGAGGACTCAGCCACCGATGAAGGACCAAACCTATGAGCAACCGAGCGACCCCGTGCCGGGGAGTGTGCCCGATGAAGCCAGGCGGCCAGGGTGTGACTCAACTCAGCACGGCGGGAAGCATGGCGGGGTTGAAGATGAGACAGAGACGTGGCTGGAGCAGGTGCTCGACGCCACGAACATGCGAAACGCCTGGCAGCGAGTCAGGCGCAATGGCGGAGCGCCGGGGATGGATGGGATGACCATCGCAGAGTTCCCGGCGTTTGCCCGCCAGCACTGGGCGCGTATCCGCGCCCAGTTCAGAGAAGGGACATACCACCCTGCGCCCGTGCGCCGGGTGTTCATTCCCAAACCCGATGGGTCGCAGCGGCCCCTCGGGGTTCCGACGGTGCTGGATCGAGTGATCCAGCAGGCCATCGCCCAAGTGCTCACTCCGCTCTATGACGGCGAGTTCAGCGAATCCAGTTACGGCTTCCGCGAGGGCCGCAGTGCTCATCAAGCAGTGCGCCGGGTGCAAGCCGCCTGGAAGCAAAAGCTCCGCCACGCGGTCGATTGCGACTTGAAGGCGTTCTTTGACACCGTGAACCACGACCGCCTGCTCAACCAGTTACGGCCCAAGATCGGCAGCGGGAAACTGCTGCGCCTGATCGGTCGTTACTTGCGAGCAGGCGTCGTGCTGTCCGACGGCACCCGCGAGGCGACCCCTCTCGGCGTGCCGCAGGGCGGCCCCTTGTCACCGCTGTTAGCCAACATCACCCTCGATCCACTGGATAAAGAAATCGAGCGTCGCGGCCATGTCCATGCCCGCTACGCCGACGACTTCATCATCGTGGTGGAAGGCAAAATGAAGGCGCAACGCGTGATGGAAAGTGTGACCCGGTTCATCGAGCGCAAGCTCAAGCTCGCCGTCAACCGCACCAAGAGCAAAAGCGGGCCACTGATCGAGAGTTCGTTCCTCGGCTTCTGCATCAGCAGCCGTGGATCGATCAAATGGACAGCGAAAGCCTACGAGAGGTTTAAGCAGAAAGTCAAAGAGATCACCCGCCGCAACCGCGGCCATGCCGTGCAGGCCGTCATCGACGAACTGCGCCGCTACGCCGTGGGGTGGATGAACTACTTTGGCATCAGCCGCACCTACCGCGAAGTGCTGGAGCTTGACGACTGGATCAGGCGGCGTGTGCGACTCTACCATTGGAAACAATGGAAACGAGCCCGCACGCGAAGGCGCAACCTCATCAAGCTCGGGATCGACCCGGATAAGGTTCACATGGCCAGCCGAAGCCGCAAAGGGTATTGGCGCATGAGTCAAAACAGCCTCGTGCGCCTCGCCCTCAACAACCGCGTGTTAAAGGAGAAGGGAGTGCCCGAACTGAGAAGCATCTGGATCAAACTGCATCACGGAGCCGAGGGGCAACTCAAAACTCAATGATCTGATGGGAACCGCCCGGTGCGGAGCCGCATGCCGGGTGGTGTGGGAGGGGTGACGGGCGCAATCCCGTCACCTCCACCCGATTAGGCGTGCCTTTTGGAAATAAGAAACTCATAAGCCTGATGCTTCTGCTTCTCTGCCGCCTCAAAACCAAGACGCTCCTGCTCGGAACGCCAGGGAAACTTCCGGTCAACTCCGCAATCCTTTTTGACGCGATATGTCCAATCTAGCCGTGCCGCTGATTCTGGACTACCCCAACCTTCGGCAAGTGCGACCAGCTCTGCTGCGCAATCCTCCGCAGCCTGCTCCGGCACATCGAAGAACTGGAGAATCAATCCCTGAACTTGGCGAACCAAAGGTGTAATCGGAAAAATGCTCATACGCGCAGCACGCCTAACGACCCCAAGCTCAGCGACAGGCGGAGCGGGCGCGGCACCTGCATGGTGGGTGGTAAGGCGGCGGTGGAAGCAGGTGCCGTGAACGCGGAGCCTGTTCGCTGCAGCGCTTGGTTAGGCGACGTTGGATTCGGACTCATTGGCGAGTTGCGACTCGATGAGGTGAGCAAGCCACGCAAGCTCTGCGACTCCGCGCCCATTGAGAACCCGGACGATGCGATGGCCTCTCGCCATGACGAGTAATTCGTGAGCAAGTCGAAACTGATCTGTCACCATCGTCGAGCGGAAGTCCGCACGAGTGACCTCTGCCTGCCAGCGAGCGCGATGGACGCGAAGAGTGTCTGGAGTAAGCGTAATCTCGGTGACGCCCCATGCAGCAGCGGCCGCCCAGCGAATGCCGGCAATGCCGAGCCAAGCAATGAGCGCTCCGACACCGCCGCCAATAAGAAACGCGAAAATGCTGGCGAACTCGAATTCTCGGAAACTACCGATCGCAGCGCCGCCGATAACGAACAGGCCCACGGCGAAAAGAACGACGCCAACGAGCAAAAGGCGCAATGCGGGAGGCGAATGGAATAGGCCAGGGGCCTCGGAAGACACGACGTGAGTGCCCGACGCCAGCGAATGTCGCATCGGCGAACCCCATGTCGGTGCCGGAACTGGTGGAAGATCCTCATTCTCGGTGTTCATCCAATCGTCGTTCTACGGGAGACGTGCGAAGTCGCCTAACGCAGAGGTGAGCGATGGCTGCCGGAAGCGCGCTCACGACGACACTGAAAATCTATGAACACAACTCAAAGCCCCGAAACGGAGACGCGGGGCAGCCATTCGTCTCCACCGTCTTGTTCTGCCTTGGTCGTATGCCTCTGTGGCTCGTCCCGCTGGCCGGAACTCCATCACCGCGTGATGATGGAGGAAACTCTCGCGGGCAACATCGTGATACCGATGGGACTCTACGGCCACGCCGACTACCCGCCCGGAGCGAAAGCCGCGACGAATGACGGCGACGAATCCACCGCTGTGAAGCAGATGCTCGACCGGCTCCACTACCAGAAGATCGACCTCGCGGACGAAATAATCGTCGTGTCGGAGGATGGCTACTTCGGAAACAGCACTCGCCGCGAAATCGCCTACGCGCAGGCTCAAGGCAAGCGCGTGAGGTATTGGCAGAACTAGTTGATGAGAAACAATTCTGTCGAGTACGTCAACAGCGCTATCACCGACATTTTTGTCGAGTACGAACGGATTTCGAGCTTCATGGGTGTCGGTTTTAGTTTCTAATGGCTGGATGAGCAACAGGAATGTTGATTATAACGCGGATGCGCGTCATAAAAGAGGTGAAATTATTCACGATGAAGCTCGAAGACCAGCTCCGCCACACGCTGCGGGTGAAGCATTACTCCCTCAAGACGGAGGAGAACTATGTGGGCTGGTACAAGCGCTATGTCCTCTGGCACAAGGAGCGCGCCGGGCATGCGGTGCACCCGGCGGACATGGGCGCGGCGGAGGTGGAGGCTTTTTTGACCCACCTGGCGGTGAACCGGGGCGTGGCCGCCGTGACGCAAAACCAGGCGCTCAATGCGCTGGTCTTTCTCTACCGAGAGGTGCTCCAGGTGGACCTGGGGGATTTCAACGCGCTGCGGGCGCGTCACCACAAGCGCCTGCCGGTGGTCTTGACCCAGGAGGAGGTGGCGGCGCTGCTCAAAGGCGTGGCCGGGGAGGCGGGACTGGTGGTGAAGCTGCTCTACGGCTGCGGCCTGCGCGTGGCGGAGGGGCTTTCCCTGCGGATGAAGGATGTGGACATGAAGGGCGGCACCGTGAGCGTGCGCAGCGGCAAGGGGGACAAGGACCGGGTCATCCCGCTGCCCAAGACACTGCTGCAACCGCTGCGTGAACATCGGGATAGGGCACGGCTGCAGCATGAGGCCGACCGGAAGGCAGGTCTGCCGGGCGTGGCACTGCCGGGAGCATTCGAGACGAAGCATCCCGGAGCGGCGGTGAGCTGGGAGTGGTTCTGGCTCTGCCCCTCGCCGTCGCTCTCCACCGACCCGCGCAGCGGTGTCACGCGGCGGCATCATCTGCATGAGATCAATATCTCCCGCGAGCTGGCGCGGGCGTGCAAGCTGGCGGGCATCGAGAAGCGCGTGACGGCTCATGTGCTGCGCCACAGCTATGCCACGCATTTGATCCTGCGCGGGGTGGACATCCGCTCGATCCAGGAACTCCTCGGCCACGCCGATGTACGCACCACGGAGATCTACACCAAGCTCGCCAAAGCCATGCGCGGGGAGATCACCAGCCCGCTGGATGATCTGTGAGAATCGGACAGATCGTGAACGAAGAGATTTTTTTTTTGCGACGGCATCGCAACAGCGCAAAAGAAGCGCAACAAAGTTCAAAAAAAATAACATGAGAGTTGCAAAGCGATGCGTGGCTCCCTATTTTGGGAACCCTTGTGAAATTTTTCACAAGCATCCTGCCGATATTTTATGGGTAACTTTTTTCCGCGTTGGTCGAACTGGCTTCCTCTCAAGCTGGCCATTGCCGTCGTGTTCATTGCCTTCGGCGTGAGTGTCGGCGTTGCCTATTATTTCACGCCGAAGTATACGCGTGTGGGTTATGAGCCGACGCAGCCGGTGCCGTTCTCGCACAAGATTCACGCGGGCCAGCTCGGCCTGGACTGCCGGTACTGCCACAGCTTTGCGGAAAATTCCAGCCACTCGAACGTGCCGACGAACCAGACGTGCTTCAACTGCCACGGTCAGGGCAAGGGCGGCATCCGCGCCACTTCTCCGAAGCTGGAGATGGTGCAGAAGGCGAATGAGACGGGCAACCCCATCCCGTGGGTGAAGGTTCACAAGGCGCCGGATTACGTTTACTTCAATCACAGCGCGCATCTCAACCGCGGCATCTCCTGTGTGGCCTGCCACGGCCGGATTGACCGCATGGAAGTCGTCCGTCATGACCAACCGCAGTCGATGGGCTGGTGCCTGGACTGCCACCGCAACCCGGAGCAGAACCTGCGCCCGCTCGATCATGTGACGAAGCTGGCCTACAAGCCCTCCGATCTGAAGCGCGCTGATTTCTACAAAGGCCTGCTCGACAAAAAAGTGCCCGCTGGCGAGATTGCTGCTGCTATTCAAGGAGAAGGGCAGACAGCAATTGCTGGCAACGCGCACAGCCTGGAGCAGATTGTCGCCCTCGCTGAGAAGACTTACGGCAAGAGCGTGACCCAGAAAGAAGTGGGCACCCAGCTCAAAAAGCACTGGCAGATCCAGCCGCCGGAATCCTGCACCGCCTGCCACCGCTAAACCCGCGCCCCTTTTTCCTGACACATGAAACGCAATTGGATTCATCCTGAGGAGCCGCAGAACGCCAAACGCTACTGGCGCAGTGTCTCCGAACTGGAGCGTCGTGAAAATTTCCTCAAGGATCTGGGCCGTGAGTTTCCCGCAGGCGACACGCTGACGGAAGAGGAGCGCGAAAACGGCCGCCGTGACTTTTTGAAAATCATGGGCGCCAGTGTGGGGCTGATGGGCCTCGCCTCCTGCCGCCGTCCGCTGACGACCATCCTGCCGTACACCCAGCATGTGGAATGGATGGTGCCGGGCAAGGCGCTGATGTATGCCACCACGATGCCGCGCAGCGGCGGTTCCACGCCGCTGGTCGTCACCACGCATGAAGGCCGTCCGACGCATGTCACCGGCAACCCGCTGCATCCGCTGGGCGGTGGCATTGATGCCTTCGCGCAGGCGTCCGTGCTGGATCTTTACGATCCAGAGCGTTCGCAGAAGCCGCGCGGCGCGGGCAAGCTGCTTTCCTGGGCCAGGGCGAATGAGTTGATCGCCGCGGCTGCCGCCGATGCGAAAAAAGGAGCCGGCATCGGCATCGTGACCGGGGCCACGACCTCTCCGACTTACCTGCGCCTTCTGGGCGAAGTGAAGGCCGCCTTCCCGCAGGCCAAATTTTTCCAATATGAAGCCGTTGGCGGTGAAGGCCAGGCCGCGGCGAACAAGGAAATCCTCGGCGCGGGGGTGAAGTCCTTCGTGAAGCTCGGCTCCGCGATGCGCATCCTCTCGCTGGATTGCGACTTCCTCGGCCTCGACCCGGTCGCGGGTGAACCAGTTTCCGCCTTCACCAAGCAGCGTGCGAAGGACGCGAAGACGGCGGACATGAACCGCCTCTATGTCCTTGAAAACCGTTACACGCTGACCGGCGGCATGGCGGATCACCGCAAGGCGCTTCCCGCCAGTTTGATTCCGGCGGCGGCGGCCTTGATCGCCACCGAACTCGGCGACGCGTCGGCCAAGGTGCTCGCGGACACGGCCCCGGCTGGTCTGAAGGAGTGGATCGCGCCTGCGGTGCGCGATTTGATCGACAACAAGGGCAAATCCGTCGTCCTCGCCGGTCCCCGTTGTGGTGCGGAGGTCCACGCGCTCGTCGCCTCGATCAACAATGCCCTGGGGGCCTTTGGCTCGACCATCGAACTGCTGCAGGACAACGCGGTGGTGGAATCTGGCAGCTTTGCCGATCTGCAGACGGCTGTTTCCGGCGGCCAGATCACGACGCTTGTTTCGCTCACGCCCGCCAGCCTTTACTACGACGCGCCGGACGCCGGGGCGTTTGCCAGACTCATCGCGGATAAGAAGGTGAGGCTCATTCACGTCGGCCTGCTGGCGGACACCACCGCGCGTCAGGCCGCGCTGCACATTCCCGCGGCCCACTATCTTGAGTCCTGGGGTGATGCGCGCGCTGCGGACGGCACTTACTCCATCGTCCAGCCGATGATCGCGCCGCTCTACGACGGTGCGAGCAAGATCGAAGTGCTTCTGGCCCTCCTGGGTCGTAAAAAACTCGGCCCCGCCGAGGCTGCCGCGCCTGCGGCCGCCGGTGCCGCCCCTGCGGCACCCGCTGCTCCGGCGGAAGACGCCGCCTATGTCGCCGTGCGTGACACTTTTGCCGCCGTGGCCGGTGGTCTCGATGAAACGAAGTGGAATTTCACCCTGCGTGATGGTTTCCTGAAAGGCTCCGCCTTCGCCAAGGCCGGGGCGACTCCCAACGTCGCCGCCGTGGCCGGCATCGTGGCCAAGGCCAAGCCTGCCACTGCTCCGAGTGATGCGGCGCTCGAAGTCGTCCTCGCGCCGGACTCCAGCGTGTTCGACGGCCGTTATGCGAACAATGCCTGGCTGCAGGAAGCACCCGATCCGGTGACCAAGCTGACCTGGGAGAACGCGGCCTGGATCGGCTCCGTGACTTTCCGCCGCCTCGGTCTCAAGGAAGGCCAGCATGTCAAAATTTCCCTCGGTGGTGCAGAGATCGAGATTCCCGCCATCGAGGCTCCCGGTCACGCGACGAACTCCATCACGCTGCCTCTCGGGTACGGGCGGAAGGATGTCGGTACCGTCGGCAGCAATCGCGGGGTGAACGCCTACGCGCTGCGCAAGCAGCCTGGCGCGTTCGTTTTGAGCGGAGCGAAGGTGGAGGCGCTCGCCACCGTCGCCGAGCTGGCGATCACGCAGAATCAGAACACGATGGAAGGCCGCGCGGTTTACCGCGAAGGCACGCTGGAGACCTTCAACAAGACTCCCGACTTCGCCGGCAAAACCGGCATGGATTCGCATATCCCGGAAAACATCTCCCTCTACAAAGGCCAGGTCGGCGTGAAATCGGCGGAGAACCCCGCCGGCTTCGACTACGAGCACAAGCACCAGTGGGGCATGGTCATCGATCTCAGCAAGTGCCTCGGCTGCACCGCCTGCATCGTCGCCTGCCAGAGCGAGAACAACATCCCCGTGGTCGGCAAGGACCAGGTCCGCAAAGGCCGCATCATGCAGTGGATCCGCATGGACCGCTATTTCGCCGTGGCGAAGTGGGGCAAGAACAATGTCGAACAGCAGAGCACCTACGCGGAGGACGATCCGACGCCGGAGCAGCTCGAAAACGCCGAGATGGTCAGCCAGCCGGTGGCCTGCCAGCAGTGCGAGGCCGCGCCGTGCGAGACCGTCTGCCCCGTGAACGCCACCGTTCACACCGACGACGGCCTCAACGCCATGGCCTACAACCGCTGCATCGGCACGCGTTACTGCGCCAACAACTGCCCCTACACCGCGCGCCGCTTCAACTGGTTCGACTACAACAAGCGCAACCCGCTCATCGACACCACGGTCGCCGGCATCACGATGAACAACCTCTACGCCGGCCCGCTCGGCGCGAAGAAGGAGGATGA
Source organism: Verrucomicrobiaceae bacterium (assembly GCA_016795375.1). GTDB lineage: Bacteria > Verrucomicrobiota > Verrucomicrobiia > Verrucomicrobiales > Verrucomicrobiaceae > Prosthecobacter. The sequence continues at coordinate 391 of JAEUHJ010000031.1, read as the reverse complement.
AAGCCTCCGCCTTCAACGCAACCCGAACGTCACCGTGCGCATGCGCGGCGTCATCGAGAAATGCACCTACTGTGTGCAGCGGCTCGAAAGCGCCAAGATCCTGCAGAAGCAGGTGCAGCGCGATTCGAAGAACTTCCGCGTGCCCACCGACACGGTCAAGACGGCCTGCCAGCAGTCCTGCCCGGCGGATGCCATCGTCTTCGGCGACCTGGCCGACAAAAACTCCGCCGTGGTCAAGACCAAGGCATCCCCCCGCGACTACCAGGTGCTCAAATACATCGGCACACGCCCGCGCACGAGCTACCTCGCCCGCCTGCGCAATCCGAACCCGAAAATGCCCGGCGCGGAAAACATCGCCGTGTGGAGCAAAAACCAATTCTAATCCGGACAC
>JAEUHJ010000029.1 GCA_016795375.1 Verrucomicrobiaceae bacterium | reverse complement strand
TCAGCACGAACGGCGCGGAAGGAGCATGTCCACAAACAGCGCCAAGTGAAGTCTCGAGCGAATCCAGCCTCACGCTGGAAGCCGCGTAGAATCAAGGCTCCAGCCACTTTCCGCTTGACGCATTTTCTTCAGAGAAGGAGTGAATGGCACCGGGTTAAGTGTCATTTAGGGCGAAAAACGAGCAGGTTTTTGAAGTGGATTCGACCTGGCGGAACACGGCATCCATCCAAGGGCGTTTTTTGCGAGACAAGGAGAGTTTGAGCACTCCTTTGCGGGCGTGCTGGCTGATCAAATTCCAGGCCGCCCAGATGAGGCGAAACAAAGCATCCGAGACCCAAAAGTCTTGTTGGCAGAACGCATCAGGCTGAAGTCCTGCTCAATGCCCGGATGGGTTCCGCGCATTCAGCGCGACGGTTGTTGACGTTCCAATTCTGGTCCGGCGGGCTGATGCCGTCATTCTTTGACCGCGATGGCTGTGCTGTCGAAGTCCACCGTCACCGCGCCCACCTTGATCTGCGCGAAGAACCCGCGCCGCCCGGCCGACAGCGCACCTGGGAGAACTTGCCGAAGAACTGGCTGCAGGTGCTTTGGCTCGGCAAGAGCTTTCGTAACCCCAGATGCTCGCCGCCGCTCGTTTCATCGACGAAATGCTTCATCAAGCTCATGCCGCCAAAGGACGTCACTGGTTTGTCAGAGTATTCAGTGGGCAGATTCACAAACATGGTGATGCTGTCTAAACTCGCTTTCCCAGGGGGCTCGGCGGGATGGAGGATGATATGCGTGGCGGAGTTTGAACAAACGGGGCGGTTTTGGCAGCGGTGTTTTGCGTCGGAGCAGCGCCGGAGGTTCTCCGTGTCAGATGTTTTCGAACTTTCTCCAGTAAAGCAGCGCGATGGGGGCCATCGAAAGGCATTCCTGACCGGCGAGGGCGACGCCTTCCATCGAGCGCGTGTCCCAGGCGCCGAGAACCAGGCAGATGGCGATGAGCAGCGCCGAGCCGAGGGTGAAAACCGCGCGTGGCGCGATCGTGAGGCGCTCCGGGCGCGTCTCCACGGCGAGGTGGTCGATGAACCACGCGGCGGTGAGCACGAGGACGACGATGGAGAGCCAGCCGTTGTCCGCGAGCGCGTCGGTGGCGAGCCAGTCATAACCGCCATGCGCGGCGACGGCGAGCAGGAAGGTGCGGATGAAGCTGTCCGCGCGCGCGAAGCGCGTACGCAGCGTCTCATAAAGAGCATGGGCGCAGACGCCGGTGAGCGAGATGTGCAGGAAATTCGCGGAGAGGAAGCGGGTCCAGGCGATGGTGCCGCCGTAGTCCTGGTAGTAGCCGATGTTTTCCTCCAGGGAGAAGCCGAGACCGACAAAAGCGCCGGTGAGCAGCGCCAGGCCGGGCTGCCGCCGCCACAGCAGCCAGGGCAGGAACAAGGTGAAGAGCAGCAGCTTGCAGCCTTCCTCCCGCAGTCCGACCCCGGCGAGGTAATAGATGAGGTCGTGGGGGAAGGGCGCGTCGGGGGTCATGCCCTGCGCGTATTCTTGATATGCCAGAAGGGTGAGCGTGGGCCACACGCTGCACACGCCGGCCATGAGGGCGGCAAGGGGACGCGCCCAGCGCCAGCGCCCGCCGTCGCTGTGCTGCACGAGGATGAAGTACCAGAGTGCGGTGCTCAAGAAGGCGAGCGCGAGCGTGCCGAGAGGGACGGTGTCGATCCGGTGGCGGACGAGGCCGCCCCATTGCATCCACACATCCCCCAGCAAGGCCCCGGCATGATGCTGGAGCAGCGGATGGCAGTTTTCGATCCAGCCGGGCCGGGCGGCGATGTTCCGCAGCAGGTCGAGGTCACGCGCGGTGATGGCGAGGCGCAGCGCCTCCTCGCGCGCGTCGGCGGCATCCGCGAAATGGAGGCCTTCGAGATAAAAGGCGCGCATCGCTGCTTCTTTGTTGCCGGCGCGTTTCAAGATGCCGGCCAGGAACTCGGCCGCCAGCATCTCCGGCGGCGTGGCGCGGCATTTTTTCTCCAGCCGCACGGCAGCCGGCCTGTCGGCGTGGATGGCGGCGGAGAGGTAGTCATGAAACAGGCCGGCGGGCGCGTCGGTGGTGGCGTGCCGCCGGATCAGAAGCGCCACATCATAGCCGCCGATTTTTCCGTCGCGACTGATGGTCTGGTGGTTTTCCATGTGCCCGATCTCCCGCAACGCGGGAAGCTGGGCCAGCAGAAGGCGCAGCCAGGCGGCGAGTTTCCGGGGTTGTGGCTCCTGCTGGTGTCGCAGTTGATGAAATTCACCGTGCAACCGGATCAGGGCGGGGGAGAGGGCGTGGGTGTCATCGCCGTGCCCCTGCAAGGAGCCGCTGACGGCGATCGCCCCGGCTGCGATCATGCCCAGGGCGATGACCGCCGCCGAGGTGCGCAGAAGAAAACGGCGGTCGCGCGTGAGGAAATGCGCGCGCGCGCGCCAGCCGTGAAAGAGGGGCTGTCGGTCGTTCATGCGTGTCAGCCGCCGGATTTTTTCCACCAGTCCGCAGGGCGCTCCCAAGGTTCGGCCTGCTCAGTTTCCCTGGCGGGGGCATGCGCTTCGCGTCTGGCGCGGGTGTCCTCCTCCGCCATTTCCATGAGCAGGCGCACATGCGGCTCCGGGTGTGTGGCGCGCCGCCAGATCAGCCACGCCCAGAGAGCGAACGCGCTGACAAGAAACAGCAGCATGCCGAGCGTGAAGATGACGAACCAGTCGGAGGCGGCCACCCATTCACTGGACATTTCCAAAGCACCGCCTCCGGGCCGGGCAGGGAATGCGGATGGCGCGTGCATGGGACGGCGGGCTCAGGCGTCTTTGAAAACGAGGCGCATCGGGATCATCTTGGAGAACTGGAAGCCGTGCTGCTGGAAGAAGGACTGCGAGTCGGCGCTGATGCGGTCCGTCAGCAGAGTGATGCGCTTGAACCGCTTTTCCTTCGCGAATTCGATGGCGCGTCCGAGCAGGCGCCCGCCGTAGCCCTGGTTGCGGTGCTGGGGGTGGATGATCAAGTCCTCCATGATGAGCACCAGGCCGCCTTCCGCCGTGCTGATGGTGAAGAGCAGGTTCACCATGCCGATGACCTTGTGGTCCGTGCGCAGCACGAAGATGCGGCCGCGGTTCGGCTGCTCCAGGATGAGGCGCAGGCCGTGCTCCTGTTTGGAGCGGTCCGGTTTGAAATCACCTTCCTCCTCGCTGAACAGGGCGACGAGCAGCTCCACGAGCTGCGGGAGGTCTTCGATGGTGGCCGGCTCGATGCGCGGCTCGGTGTCGGTGGCGGACATGGGGCGATTATTAAGCGGTCGGGTGGACAAAGGCAATGCGGACAATGAGACGCCAGCGGAAGGAATCTTTCACTCGATTTGCGGCAAGACCGCGGGCCGCCCATTTTCATGCCTGTCGGGTTCATTCGTGTCTCGCCGGTTGTGTTTGCGGAAAAGAACTCCATGATCGCGCACGAATCCGCCGCATGAGCCTGCTCAACAAGCCCGCCAAACCGTCTTTCACGAAGCAGTCTTCTGCGGATGGCGGGCGTGACCCGGCGGCGCCCTGGTGGTCACCCAGGCGCTGGGAGCATCTGCTTGCCGGGCGGCAGCCTGTTTCCGCCGCCTCCGCCGCCACGGCCAACACGATGCTGCCCGTCCTGATCGAGGTGTTCGCCGCCTTCAGCAAACTGGACGGCAACATCGAGGAGGAGGAGGTCGAATCCAGCCTCGGCTACCTGCGCTACGACTACCCCGAGGCGATCTACGCCGACATGCGGCGTCTCTATTTCGAGGCGTTGCAGGAGCCGCAGGATCTGACCCAGCGCGCGAAGGAACTTGGCCGCACCCTCTCGCATGAGCAGAAGGTGCTGCTCGGCGTGCAGCTCTACTTGCTCATCTCCCGCGCGCAGCAGAACCAGCGGCAGATGGTGGAGTTCTACCTCTTCATGACGAACCTGGGCATCGCCGCGCAGGCCATTGACATCGTCTATCAGCTCAACGCCGGCGACAAGCCGTCGGAGGACGGCTTTTCAACGAAGGGCGGCCAGCCGCTCGACACACTGCGCATCGGCTCGACGAAAAACTGCGACGTCCTGCTGCGCTCGCTCTCGGCGGACTGCTCGGTGGTGGCGTTCCGTTTTGAGAATCTCGTGCTGCTGAAAAACACCGGCGGCATCTCCATCCTCGTGCGCAGCCGCCGCCAGCCGCCTGGGGAGTTCTCCCGCCTGTATCCGGGGGAGCGCGTGGTGCTGGAGGATGTCACGCTCGACTACAACGACCTCATCTCCTACTTCAACGCCAAAAAGACGCTCTCCGGCACGCAGATCTACCTCACGCTCACGGAGAGCGGCAGCGCGGAGATCGCCCCGCAGCGCACGCGCGGCACGAATCTGCGGCTCAGCTTCGGCCTTGGCGTCACCGTGGAGGCGCTGCGCACCACGAAGGCGACGCTCAACGGCGTTGTTTTGAGCGGCGGCACGATTGTCGAGGCCAGCATCGAGGACAGCATCATCGCGCATGGCGAGGTGGAGATCGCACTGCGTGACCTGCGTGTGCGCGCGCAGGAGTTCGGCGGCCAGTTCCGCCTGGAAGGCAGCCGCAACACCTACCTCGTCTCCAACAAGCCTGGATTGCTCGCGGAAGGCGACATCCTGCTTTCCGAGGACACCGACGGGGAGATCCTCCTGCGCATCGAGTGCAACTACGCGCAGAAAACCGGCGTGCTGGAGGTGCTGCGCTCCTCGCGTCCGCTTTACATCGGCCTCATTCCGGTGCGTGACAGGATCAACCTCAACGACGGCGACACCATCACGCTCGGGGAAGGGCAGTATCTGCGCTGCCACTTCGCCGACCGCATCATCGAGGAGGAGCGCAACACGGTGCGCCAGATCGAGGTGCGCGACCTCAGCCACCGCTTTGACGGCCGCGACACCGCGCAGGACGGCGTGAGCTTCATCGCCCGCCGCGGCGAGATGATCTGCGTCATGGGGCCGAGCGGCTGCGGCAAAAGCACACTGCTGCGCATCCTCGGCGGCCAGATGAAGCCGAAGGGCGGGGAGGTGCTGATGAACGGCCTCGCGCTCTACGGGAACCTGCACAACCTCACGCCTTACATCGCCTACATCCCGCAGGAGGACGCCTTTGATCCGCTGCTGAAGGTGCAGGAAAACCTCGACTTCTCCGTCGCCGTGCGCTGTCCGCACCTGAAGACCGAGGAGCGCCGCAAGCGCGTGGACGCGAAGCTCGCCGAGCTCGGCCTCGCGGATTTGCGCAACCGGCTGGCCGGCACGCCGCAGCAGAAATTCCTCAGCGGCGGCGAGCGCAAGCGCCTCAACGCCGGACTCGACATGATCGGCATCTCCGATGTGTATCTCTTCGACGAGCCGACCTCCGGCCTGTCATCAAAGGACAGCGAGCATGTGCTGGAGATCATCCGCAGCCTCGCCCGCAACAAGATCGTCATCACCTCCATCCACCAGCCGAGTTCGAAGCTGCTGGCCATGTTCGACAAGGCGCTGCTGCTCGACAAGGGCGGCAAGATGGCCTACTTCGGCACGCCGCAGGGCATGATCGAGTATTTCTGGCAGGTGTACAACACCGAGACGGGCCATGCGGCGGACATCGGCGCGAAGCCGCCTGGAAATCTCACGCCGGACTTCGTCTTTGACGTGCTCGAAACGCCGCTGCGCGACATCAGCGGCGACATCATCCACGAACGCAGCGCGGACGGCCATCTGGTGGCCGCGCGACGCTTCCCGCCGAATTTCTGGCGCGACTCCTACCAGCGCCATCTCATCATGGAGAGCATGGCGAGGCAGAAGGCCGCCCCCGGCAGCACCAGCCTCATCGCCCGGCCGAAACAGGACGGCAGCCACAGCGCCAGCCGCATGCGCAGCGTGCCGAAACCGCCGAAGCACACCGTGCGCGAGGAGGGCATCCTCTTTGCCACGATGCTGAAGCGCGCCCTCCTCAGCAAACTGCGCAACCGCACGAACCTGCTCACCACGCTGCTGGAGGCTCCGCTGCTGGCCTGGCTGATCTCCAGCGTGCTGAAGTACTCCGAGGAGGCGAACTACACCTTCGCCACCGCCTTCCACATCCCGACCTATCTCTTCATGAGCCTCGTCGTGGCCATGTTCCTCGGCCTCACCAACAGCGCCGACGAGATCATCCGCGACCGGCACACGCTGAGCCGGGAGCGCAACCACAACCTGCGCACCTTTTACTACCTCAGCGGCAAGATCATCTCCCTCTCCACCTTCGCGCTCATCCAGTGCGTGATCTACCTCATGATCGGGAACTGGGTGCTCGAGATCCGCGACATGTTCATGATCCATCTCTGGTGGATGTTCCTCACCGCGCTGACCGGCGTGTGCCTCGGTCTCTTCATCTCCAGCATCGTCAGCGACAACCGCACCGCGGTGAACGCCATCCCGCTCATCCTGATCCCGCAGATCATCCTCGGCGGCGCGTTGATCAAATACGAGGAGATGAACAAGAACCTCGACCTCGTCTATTCCGTCGGCCGCTGGCTCAAAAAGGCCGGCAACGACGAGGATGCGGCCAGCAAGCTCAAGGTGCCCTTCATCTGCCAGTTCATGCCGCTGCGCTGGTCCTACGAGGGTGTCATCATCGCGCAGTCAAAGCTCAACCCGCTCACCCGGAACCAGGATTTCCTCGACGAGCGCATCCAGTCGCTGCTGCCGCCGCCCGGCTCCGACATGACCGAGCAGCAACGTCATGAGCTGGAGCTCACCAAGCAATCCCTGGCCGTCGTCTCCGGCCTCTACGCTGAAAATCCGCGTGAAATCTCCAGACGCCTCGGCTCCATCCACGACGCCGTGCTCAGCGGACGCGTGGAGTCGCCCATGCTCGAAGGCATGCTCCAGCAGAACGACGGCGTCAGTGCGGAGGAGATCTATGTGAACCGCAAGGTGCTCGACCTGGTGACCAAGGCCGAGATGGAACGTGAGGACTACCGCCGCAAGACCAGCCCGAACGTCTTCTTCGGCACGCGGAAGACTTATCTTGGCACGAAATACAACACGCTTTGGATCAACAGCATCGTCATTCTCTTCACGCTGGCCATCCTCATCACCGCCGTGGAAATCAGCCTGCGCCGGCAGCTCACGAAGGTGTGAGCGGAATGGCGGGCGGAAGGGCGGGCGGACGAACTGCGCCGGGCCTTGCTCCCGCGTGCTCCCGCTCCATCATGTGGTGATGCCGCAGCCTCCACGCCGTCCTTTTCGTCCCCGCCCCTCACCCCAGCAGCGTGAACACGGCACCTCATGGGAAAAATCGGCGGACTGGTATGACCGCATCATCGGCGAGCGCGGTTCGGAGCTGTATCAAGCCGTGGTCATTCCCGGCGCTTTGAAGCTGCTCGCCGCGAAGCGCGGCGAACGCGTGCTCGACCTCGGCTGCGGGCAGGGTGTGTTCTGCCGCGCCCTGGCGCAAAAAGGCTGTGAAGTCACCGGCGTGGACGCCGCGCCAACCCTGATTCAAAAAGCGCGCGCTTACCCGATGAAGCCGCCGGTGCGCTATCTCGCGCGTGATGCCGCGCAGATCACCGACCTGGGTGAATTCGACGCCGCGTCGGCGATTCTCTGCGTGCAGAATATGGAGCACCTCGACGTCGTCAGCGCCGCGGCAGCGCAGGTGCTCAAACCCGGCGGGCGCATGCTCTGGGTGGTGAATCATCCCGCCTTCCGCATCCCGCGCCAGTCGAGCTGGGGCTTTGATGAGCCGAGGAAGCTGCAATACCGCCGCACGGACGCCTACAGCAGCACGCTGAGCATTCCCATCGTCATGCACCCAGGCAAAGCGGACAGCGAGAGCACCGTCTCCTTCCACCGCTGTCTGCAAACGTTGACCGCCTGTGGTTTCGGCGCGGGCTTGCGGCTCGCCGGCATCGAGGAGTGGCATTCCCACAAGGAAAGCCAGCCCGGCCCGCGCGCGCGGGCCGAAAACCGCGCCCGGAAGGAGTTCCCGTTGTTCCTCGCGTTGTTGTGGGAGAAATAAGGCGGCCGCTTATTGCGCTGCCAGGGCGGCGGCCGCTTTGGCCTTGGCGGCCTCGGCTTTCTTGAGGATTTCGTCGGGGCTGGGGAGGCTGGCGAGGACGTCGGCGGGGATGAAGCCGTCGCCGACGAGCTTGGTGAGACATTTTTTGCGCTCGTCGAGGGCTTTGTCGGCGCTGCGTTCCTTGCTGAAGCGGGATTTGAAGGCGGTGCTGCGGTCTTTGAGGGTGGAGTAGATGTCGCCGCCGAGGAGGGAGGAGATGTCCACCTTGATCTTCTCCCGGCGCGCGTCGCCTTCGTTCACCACGTCGCCATTGATGGGGATGCCCTGGTATTTGGGGAACATGATGGCGACTTCGGGGCAGACGCGGGAGCAGGCGGGGCAGTTGGTCTTGCAGTTGTCGTTGTTCTGCACCTGGATTTTGTTGTCGTCGCTGACGCCATAGACATCGAAGAGGCAGAAGGAGAGGCACTGCATGCAGTTGGTGCAGCGGGTGTAGTCGATGACCGGGAACCAGGGCTTCCATTTGCCGGGTTCGTTCATGGGTTTGTCCCCGCGGGTTTTTTCGACGAGTGAGACGATGGCGTCAGGCTCCAGGCCGGTGATGTCGCGGGTGTCGATGTGGATCTGGCCGGTGGCGTCTTCGAGGGCGGGGGCCGCGCCGGTGAAGGCGGCGAGAACGAGGAGACTGCGGTCGTCGTGCGGCATGGCACCGGCACCCTGGCCGCTGCGGGTGACGGCGTAGCCTTTGTCGAGCAGGGCCATCATGACGGCGGCCCGCGCCGCCGCGGGGAGGGGGATGCTGCCGCCGCCTTCATAGAGGAGGACGCGCAACGGGCGGTGAACGTGGGTGATCATGGGAAAGGACGAAGTCGGAACGTCACGAGGTCAAGGCTCGGTGCGGAGAAGCGCGGTGGTGATCTCGGCGGCGGTCTGGGTGCGCATGTTGAGGATTTCGGTGTTTTCGGGCAGGGGGACGCCGGCTTGCTCAAAGAGTCCTCTCACGGCGCGGGGGTAGCAGGCGGCGATGCGGAGATTTCCACAGGCGGCGATGGCCTGGAGGCGGGGGTCGCGGTGCGCGGCCATCTCGCAGAGGTCGGCGACGGTTTCAAAGCTGGCGTCGGAGGCGCAGAGCTGCTGGAGCACTTCGTTTTTCACGCCGGAGGGGACGACCTGGGCGTAGGCGCAGCGGCAGTAGAGGAGGGTGGCGGGCGGAGTGGACAAGGCGCGGTCGGGTGGGGACGCACCAGTGTGTGCGCAGGTGGCGGAATGCGCAACCCCGGCGGAGTTGACAGGGGTGTTTTCCGAGCGTGTGGGCGGGCTAGGCCGAGGTTTTGCGCTCGGCGTTGAGTCCCATCTTGCGATAGAGGGTGGCGATGGAGACGCCGAGCATGCTGGCGGTTTTTTCGCGGGAGCCGCTGTTGTATTTGAGGGTCTCCTGGATGAAGACGCGTTCCTGCGCCTTGATGAAGTCGTCGAGGGTGGAGCCGATTGGCAGCTTGGTGATGCCGGCGGTGGCGGAGGGTGTGGGCACCTCGATCTGCTGGGTGACTTTCGTGGGAAGGTCGGCGGGTTTGATGCGCTCCCCTTCGGCGAAGGCGCAGGCGCGTTCGATGGCGTTGCGCAACTCGGAGAGGTTGCCGGGCCAGTTGTATTTTTCGAGGAATTCAACGGCGACGGGATCGATGCTCTTGGGCTTGGACTCCGTGCGTTCGGCAAGATCTTTGAGAAATTGCTCGACGATGGGTTTGATGTCTTCGCGGCGTTCGCGGAGCGGGGGGATTTTCAGCGGAACGACGGAGAGCTTGTAGAAGAGGTCTTCGCGGAAGGTGCCGGCCTGGACGGCGTCTTCGAGCGGGACGGTGGAGGAGGCGACGAGGCGGAAGTCGGTGCCGCTGCCGTTGAGGCGGCCTTTTTTTGCCTGGGCTTCGTCAAGGAAGGTGTTCAACTGCGACTGGATGCGGGCCGGGAGCTGGGTGACCTCAGTGAGATGAACGGTGCCGCCGCCGGCGCGGTTGAAAATGGAGTTCTGGCCGAAAAGCTCCGTGTCGAGGGCATCCTCGGGCATGGCGCTGCATTGCAGCTCCTTGTAGGAGGAGTTGCTGCGGCGGCTGGCCTCATGGATGGAGCGGGCGACGATGTGCTTGCCCACGCCGAACTCACCTTCGAGGAGGACGGGACTGTCGTTGTTGGCGACGCGGCGGACGATTTCAAAAATCCGCTGCAAGGCGTCGCTGTGACCGATGAGTCTGGATGACGAGGAACGAAGCGCCGCGCCGGGCAGGGGGACGGGGGGGGAGGCGACCGTGGTTCCCGCCACTCCGTTGCGCTGGAGAGCCTGATTCACGGTTTTGATGAGGTCGCCGAGATCGAAGGGCTTGGTCAGGTAGTCAAAGGCACCGAGGCGCATGGCTTCGACGGCGGTTTCGACGCTGCCGTGGCCGGTGACCATGATGACAGCGGTGTTGGGAAATTGATCCCGGCACATGCTCACCAGATCGAGGCCGTTCACGTCGCCGATGCGGAGGTCCACGATGACGAGTTCGGGCTGGTTGGAGCGAATGGCGGCGATGCCTTCGATGCCGGTGGTGCAGCCGAAAACCTGATGGCCTGCGGCTTTGCAGAGCTTGGTCATGAGCTCCAGGATGGCGGCTTCGTCGTCTATGATTACCAGTTTAGCCATATTGTTATCGTTAAATGAGAGGCACAGTTGATTGTTAAATAAGCTAAACGTCTCTCAGGTTTGCGTCAATCCCTGATTCTCAAAAAAGAGAATTACATGAATGAGGCGGTCGCAGAGAGCCATCGCCAGCACGGCGAGAGCTGTCCTTCAGCCTTTATCCTTCCGGCAAATCCCGCCCCTTGGTCTCTGGCAAAAACGCCAGGACGAGCAGACCGATGACGAACAGCCCGGAGAGTGCCGTGACCGCCACGGGCAGGTCGAAGGCTGCTTTGATCTTGCCCGAGGTGAAGAGAATGGGAGCGGCGAGGAGACGGCCGGTGTTGAAGCAGAAACTGGACCCGGTGGCGCGCAGGTGATCAGGAAACAATTCCGGGAAATACACGGCGAAACCGGCGTGGATGCTCAAGGTGCAGAACCCCATCACGGGCAACGCGAGCAGCATCTGCCACTGGGTCTGCGGCAGGAAGCAGACGGCCGGGACCACGATGAGCGACAGCAACTGCATGACGAAGAAGGTACGCTTGCGGCCGATGCGCTCGCAGACCGGCCCGAAGGCCAGCATGCCGATCCCGCCGCCTGTCGCCTGCACGATGCCGTAGGCGAACTTGGACTCGTTCTCGACCACCTCCTTCGCCATGCCGAGCTTCGTGAGCAGATGGCTCATCAAGTCCTGCCCGGCCACGGTGACGCCCCAGAACGTCCCCAGTCCGACCGCGGCCAGAGTCATGCCGCACAACGCGCGCAGCCG
>JAEUHJ010000015.1 GCA_016795375.1 Verrucomicrobiaceae bacterium | reverse complement strand
GCCTTCCTGCGCGACACTTTTCCAGAGCTCGCTGAAGCTCCGCTGCATTCCTCCCGCGTCTGCTTGTATTGCGACACCTTCGACGGCGCCTTCTGGATCGACCATGATCCTGCTCATCACGGATTGGTCGTCGCCGCCGGAGATTCCGGCCACGCCTTCAAGTTCACACCTGTCCTCGGCGGCATCATCGCCGACGTGGTCGAACGAAAAGACAATCCATGGGCGGCACGCTACCGCTGCCGTGGAAAAAACGGTGCGAATTCAGATGGAGCACGGGCCTCCTGAAGCTCAGCCCAGCGCGGCGAGACGCCTGGCCAGCGCGTCCTTCGACTGCACACCGACCACGGTGTCCTTCGCCACGCCGTCCTTGAAAAACACGAGCATCGGAATCGAACGCACGCTGAACTTCGCAGCAAGATTGGGCGCCTCGTCCACATTCACCTTGCCGATTTTGACCTTCCCCGCCTGATCCTTTGCCAGATCGTCGAGAATCGGCCCCAGCATGCGGCACGGCCCGCACCATTCGGCCCAGAAATCCACGATCACCGGCACGGTGGCGCTGGAGATTTCAGATTCAAAATTCGCTTCGGTGAGGGTGATGACTGCGTCGCTGGCCATGTGGGGTGATGATGAGGGTTGGACTGTCTTGCGCCTTCACGCTGGCATTGGCGGCACTCGAATCAACGAAAGTTTTCAAACTCCCGGCGGCTTTTTTCCCGGGAAAATGAGAAGACGTGCCCGTCCGGAAACGATCGCCGGCATTTGATGCCTCTTTTCCCCGTATCTGCGGCTACGCCATCAGTGGCGGCTGCATCTCGAAAGGCGGGATGCGCGTACAGACACGACGCCCATCCGGCGTGGTGCCGAAGAAAGAGCCGGTGGCGGTGCTCTCAGACTTGATGACGTGATAGGAGTTGTAACTGAACGTCTCCCCCGGCGAGAGATTCGGGAACTGGCCGACGACGCCGTCCCCCTCGACGACCATCGTGTCACCATCCGTGTCACGCACGATCCATTTCCGTCCGAAGATGCGCACCGTCTCCTCCGAGGAATTGTGGATGGAGAGATGATAAACAAACGGGTGCGGGCGGTCCGGCGGCGCGGGACGCGTCGGATCATAGGCGATGTTGTCCACGGTGACGGTCAGTCCTGGCAGCGGATCGAATTGCATGGCGGGACAGTATCCACGAAACGAAAACTTGAAACCTGAAACCTGAAACCGCAATTTCGCCACATGCCCTCCTCACCGCCCGTCGTCCTCACCATCGCAGGTTCGGATTCGTCCGCCGGGGCTGGCGTGCAGGCGGATTTGAAGGCGATCTCGGCTCTCGGCGGCTACGGCTTGAACGCGCTGACCAGTGTCGTGTCCGAAACACCCGGCATCGTGTCGCAGGTGCGGCTGCTTGACGCGGATTTCATCGCCGACCAGGTGCGCGTGCTGTTCGGCGGCTTTCCAATCGCCGCCGCGAAGACCGGCATGCTCGGTGGCAAGGAACAGGTGCAGGCGGTGGTCAAAACCTGGGGGCAACTCGCCCACGGACGCATCCCGCTCGTCGTGGACCCGGTCATGGTCGCCACGAGCGGCGGACGATTGCTGGAGGACGCGGCCGTGCGCACGATGATCGACGAGCTGCTGCCGCTGGCGACTTTGATCACGCCGAACATGGACGAGGCCCGTGTGCTGTGGGATCGCGAGGTGGCGGACGTGAAGGGCATGGAGGCATGCGCACACGCATTAAGCCTCCGTTTCGGCACAGCCGTGCTGGTCAAAGGCGGACATCTGCGTGGCGAGGCGGCCGATGTGCTCTGTCATCAAAATCGCATCACCTGGCACACCGCGCCACGCACCGCAGGCGTCCACACACACGGCACGGGCTGCACCTTTTCGGCCTCCATCGCGACCTGCCTCGCGCGCGGCATGACTCTGAATGAAGCGGTGGCAGATGCCAAACAGTTCGTCAGCCGGGCGATTTCGCGGCATTTCGCCTGGCAAAGTGCTGGCGCGGGCGTCGTTCATGCTCTCAATCATCTCCAGCAGACCGGCGCATGAGACGACTCGCCTCCATTTTCCTCCTTACCACCTCCATGTTCGCCGCCAGCGGCTCCGAAGCGAAGGACATCGACATCAGCCAGGCAGGCATCCAGACCGCGTTCCGCATCCTGCAAAAAGAATACATCCGCAGCAGCGACCTCACGTTTGACGAGCTGAACCGCGCCGCGCTCGCCGGTTTGCTGAAACGGCTCGATTTCGGCGCGGAACTCATCCCGCGAAAGCTGGAGTCCGTGCCCAACGCGCTCAAAGGCGTGCGCGCCGAGCTGCTCACACCCCGGACCGCCTACCTGCGCCCACTGGCGATGACGACCCGTGAAGTGGCGGAGGTGGAGCAGCATCTGCGCAAGTTCACCGAGGGCAGAGTCGCGCACCTCATCCTCGACCTGCGCACACCAGCTCCGCCGGGAGACTTTGGCGACGCCGCCGCATTGTTGAGCCTGTTTGCGCCGAAGGGCGAGGTGCTCTTCAAAATGAAGCAGATGGGCCAGGGCGCGACCGAGACGGAAACGAACGCCCGTGAACCTGTCTGGACGAAGCCGCTGCTCGTTCTTGTCGATGATGAGACCAACAACCTCGGCGAAACCATCGCCGCCGTGCTGCATCAACGCAAACAGGCGCTCCTGATCGGCGCGCCGACGCGTGGCGGAGCGGTGCGTTATGAGACAGTGCCGGTGGATGCCGAGTGGTCGCTGCGCTTCGCCCGCGCGGAGGTGCTGCTCGCTGATGACAGCTCCGTTTTCAAAATGGGGCTCAAGCCTGACTTTGAAGTGAGCCTCGGCACGGCGCGCAAACACCAGGCGTTCGAGGCTGCCATCGGCCGGAATGTGAAAAGCACGATCACGGACATTCCCCGCGCCCGTTTCAACGAGGCCGCGCTCGTCGCCAGAAAAAACCCCGAGCTGGAAGCCTACATCCGCCGCTCCGCCGGCGAACCGCCGCCGGAGGACGAGCCGAGGCCGGCCGACACCGTGCTGCAGCGCGCCGTGGATCTGATCACCACGCGAACACTGCTGGAAGAAGCGAAGATCGACTGGAAACGCGCCGCAAACCCCGCCGGCGCTCCGCCGATGAAAAAGGCCGTCCCCGTGACCCGATGATGGAAATTCCCGACAAGATTCACACCTGCGTCACGATCCGTGAAGTGATCAGCCCGCGCACCTGCCATGCGATCCTGCCGAACGGCAAGGTCATCTTCGCCTTCACCCCGAAGGATGCCGCGGCACTGCCTCTCCGGGAAGGCGGGAAAGTCAGGGTGCGGATGAACGTGGCGGATTTTTCACGCGGGGAGATGCTGGAGCTGGCCTGAGCCGCTCTCATGCGATCTCAGGCACGACAAAAGGCTCGCGATACTTGTCCTTGAGCATGGCGTTGGCGGCGTCGTTGTCGATGAAGCGCTCGGCCTTGCCGTCCATCTTCAGACTGACCCCCAGGATGAGCTTGTCCTTCTTCAGATCGACCTCGTTCCGCGCCAGATGCTCCTTCATGCGTTCGAGGCTTTCTGTACCGAGTTTGTCCCCTTTGATCTTCTCGAAAATTTCACCAGGGACCTCCTTCTGGCCGAGGCGGTGGCTGATGTTCCCGGTGTGGCAGAGGGCGCTGGAGAGATGACCTTCCAGGATGTCCGCGTTCAAGTCGTCCACACGGCGGCTGCGGCAGGCGTTGATGAAGTTCCTGAAGTGGTCCTCAACGCCTTCGAACTTCTTCATCTCCCTGCCTTCCTTGTCGTACACGATGGCGCCGGTGTAACCTGGCACGACCACGGTGCCTCCTTCGCATTCGACGATAACGCCGACCCCTGCGCCGGTGCCCAGCTTCACTCCCCGGCTGGTCTGCGCGAGCTTGTCCATGTTCTTGCTGTCCTTGGAATCCGGCAGACCGCGCACCTCGAAGATGAGCGGCGCCTTCGCGTAGCCGTGGTAGATGATCTGCGTGTTCGCCGTCTCGCCGTCGTCCTCATAACCGAGACGCCCGCCGACGCTCCACACGGCGGGTGACAATTCCATCTCGCCAAGGAACCAGCGCGCGATGTCCATCTGATGGATGCCTTGATTGCCCAGGTCGCCGTTGCCGTAGTCCCAGGTCCAATGCCAGTCGTAATGCAGCTTCTTGCGCGTGAGCGGCTTCTTCGGCCCCGGCCCGCACCACAGATCGAAGTCGATCGTGTCCGGCACCGGCTGCTCGCCACCGGCCGTGCCGATG